>JAZLGI010000075.1:0-10118 GCA_045616225.1 Sphaerochaetaceae bacterium | reverse complement strand
AGGAGAAACAATTGCAAAAGTTCCGTGCCCAATGTAAGAGATTTTTGAAGGTTCTTCTACAGAAAACTGTTCTTTTAATTTTTTTAAAACGCAGTCAAAATGACTGTAACCTCCGTTAGTCTCACTAATTGCTTCTATAATAGCCTTAATTGGTTCTCCGCAAATTTCACATACAGGATTTGGTTCATTTATCTGCGGAACATTTACATCTTCAAATTTTATATGCTGCGGAAGAATCTGGGCTTCCTGCAGCTGTTGTGTATTGTGTGTTCTTTTGGATCTATGTCTTTTATCCATTAAAATGCCCCTTTGAAATAGTTAATGTCTTTTCCGCTTACCAACGCAACATCAAACCTCAAATCATCATATTGGATATGCTCTTGTGTTTCAAGAAATTGAAATGCAGTCTTTTTAATCTTCATCTGCTTAGATACAGGAACTTTACGTGAAATATCTTCTATTGGCCAAGTTTCAGGAAATGACTTTACTTCTACAAAGCAAATCTTTTTATCTTTATTTGCAATTATGTCTATTTCTCCGTCTGGACATCTGAAATTCTTTGCAAGAATTATATAACCTTTATCTGTAAGAAACTCACAGACAAAGCCCTCGCAAGCACTTCCTTTTTCTTTACAATTCATGCATTTATTATAATTTTGTATCTTTGTTTTTGTATATAAAAAAAAGGAGATTTCTTACGAAGTCTCCTTTTTCTATGCAGTCACAAGACTCAGATACCCTTATGACCTCTGATCTGCTCAGGAACCTTAGCAGCCTTACCAACTTTATCTCTGAGGAAGTAAAGCTTAGCTCTTCTGACACGACCTCTTCTGATAACTTCAACTTTTTCTACTCTTGGTGAGTGGAGTGGGAAAATTCTCTCTACTCCAACACCGTAAGAAATCTTTCTAACTGTAAAAGTTCTTCTGATTCCTGTGTTGTTCTTAGCAATGACTACGCCTTCATAAGCCTGAATTCTTTCTGTTGCACCTTCAACAATCTTAAAGAAAACTTTGACTGTGTCTCCAACATGGAAGTTTTCAGCATCCTGCTTCATCTGTTCCTGTTCAATAGCCTTAATTAAGTCCATTTATAACCCCTTGGTCAGTTTTAATTCATTTAATAATCTCTGGGTTGCAGTATCAATATCTGCGCTATCCAGTAGTTCCGGCCTGTTTCTTAAAGTTTTTTCAAGCCTTTTTTCCAGCCGCCACTTCTCTATGTTGGCATGATGTCCCGACAATAATACATCAGGAACAGACATTCCGCAATAGGTTTCAGGTCTTGTATACTGCGGGTATTCCAGTAACGGACCTGTGAAGCTCTCCTCTTCTAAAGAGGAATTTGTGATAACACCGTCTATTAGCCTATAGACAGAATCTATTATCACTAGGGTGGCTACTTCCCCTGAAGAAATAACGTAATCCCCTATACATATCTCATCATCTACATAACGGTCAATTATCCTCTGGTCAATACCTTCGTAATGACCGCAGATAAAGACTAAGTCAGTTTCCCGGCTAAGTTCCTGCGCATAGTCCTGGGTTAACCGTCTGCCTGATGGTGAGGCATAGATGACCCGTTTGTTCATGGCATCAACGCAATTTAGAGCTTTGAAGAGCGGTTCAGGTTTAATGACCATGCCTGCACCCCCGCCAAAGGGTGAATCGTCACACTTGTGGTGCCTGTCTTCAGCAAATTGTCTCCAATCAACAATGTTGTAGGAAACAAGCCCTGATTTGACAGCCCTTGCCATGATAGAATTCGTGAAGAAGCCGTTTACCATTTCAGGAAACAGAGTGAGAATGTCTATATTCATTCCACAAGTTCCTTTTTCAACAGCACTATGGTATCTGTCTCAAGGTCTGCGCTTTCTACAAACACACCCTTAATGTAAGGTACCATACGAAGATTACCTTGGTTGTTTCTAACTTCCAGAATTGGAGCCTGGGAGCCTTCTGCAACATCAATAACCTCTCCAACTTCTTCGTTGTTATATATAAGCCTCATACCCTTAAGGTCGGCTATATATACCATTCCTTTGCCAAGCTTACTTGCCTGACTTCTGGGTACCAAAATTTCCCAACCGGAGAAGAATCTTGCATCTTCCGGGCTATCTATTCCTTTGAATTTAATCAAAAGCTGGCCCGAAGCAAACAATATGTCTTCTACCTCTGCGTCTCTGGTCTTGTCCATCTTACTCAACTTAACATTTTTAAGTGAACGAAAATGTCTGACATCGTCAGAAAAAGGCTGTACCTTTAAATAACCTTTAACGCCGTGTGGGGATCTAATTACTCCGGTTGAAAGAACTTGTTTCATACCCATCAGTCCAGAATTTCCAAAGTTGCGTGTTTTCCGCTCTTTGTAGCAGAAGCACTCAAAATTGTTCTGAGAGCCTTGGCTATTCTTCCTTGCTTGCCGATTACTTTGCCAATGTCCTGAGGTGAAACCTTAAGCTCCAGGATTGTAGACTTCTCGCCTTCAATCACATTAAGTTCAACTGCTTCGGGTACATCAACCAGTGATCTGACAATGTATTCAACCAGTTCTTTTTCCACAGATTAGTCCTTTACAGGAGCTTTTGTGGTAACCTGAATACCTTTCTTAGCAAAAAGTCCTTGTACAGTATTTGATGGCTGTGCGCCAACAGAAAGCCAGTAAGAAGCTCTTTCTGCATTAATCTCAACCTGCTTTGCTTCTTCTTCAATTGGATGATAGAAACCAATTTCTTCCAAAGGTCTGCCGTTTGTTGCCTGTCTTGAATCCATAACAACAACTCTGTAATAAGGTCTTTTCTTTGTACCAAGTCTCTTTAATCTGATACTTACGCTCACGTCAATTCCTCCTAGTCGAATCTCAGTTCATGCCCATCTGCTGCATGAGTGCAGCCTGGTATTTTTTATTTTTAGCGAGCTTTTTCATGTTCAGCCGCATCTTTTCAAATTTTTTTAGCAAATGACCTACTTCTCCAACAGAAGTTCCGCTTCCTTTTGCTATACGCTTTTTTCTGGCCGGACCAATTATATAAATATTTCGCCTTTCTGTTAAGGTCATTGACTGAATTATTGCCTTTTCTCTAAGCATTTCCTGCTTATTTATGTCTTCTTCAGAGATATTTCCCTTTGCACCAGGCAACATATCAATGATTTTTTCTACTCCGCCCATCTTTGTCATGTTTTCAAGTTGCTCAAGATAATCTTCTAAGTCAAATTCATTTTTGACCATTTTCTTCTGAAGTTTTTCTATTTGTTCTTCATCAAACTGTTCCTGAGCTTTTTCTACAAGGGAAACAATATCTCCCATTCCAAGAATACGGCTTGCCATTCTGTCTGCGTAGAAGATTTCAAGATTTTCTATCTTTTCTCCTACACCTATGAACTTAATTGGCTTTCCGACAACTTCTCTTAAGGAAAGGGCTGCACCACCTCTTGTATCTGAGTCAAATTTGGTAAGAATAACGCCTGTAATTCCAACTTTTTGCTCAAATTCCTGTGCAATATTTACGGCATTCTGTCCTGTCATTGCATCTGCTACAAAAAGGTTTTCATCTGGTTTTAAAGCTTTGCCAAGGTCTGAAATTTCCTTCATCATGGCATCATCAAGATGCATTCTGCCGCTTGTATCTACAATGAGGGTGTCAAATTGCTCTCGTTTTGCTTTGGCAAATGCTGCTTTTGCAACTTTTACCGGATCTTTTGAGTCATATTCTGCGTAAACAGGAACATTTATCTGCTTTCCTAAGACTTCAAGTTGTGTAATGGCTGCAGGTCTTACAAGGTCACAGGCTGCAAGCATTACCCTTCTACCGTCTTTCTGAAGCTTTGCAGCAAGTTTTGCAGATGTTGTAGTCTTACCGCTTCCCTGAAGACCCATCATCATGATAATGCTTACTGTATCAGGGCCTTTGAGATTTAGTTTCTGGTTTTCTTCATCTCCTAAAAGCTGAACCATTTTGTCATAAACAACTTTAACAAATTGCTGTCCCGGATTAACGGCTTTGAGAACTTTTTCTCCCATTGCCTCTTCCATTGTTCTGTTGACAAAACGTCTTACAACCCTGAGATTAACATCTGCATCCAAGAGAGCCATCTTAATTTCTTCTACGGCATCCTGAATGTTTTTCTCAGTGATTTTACCTTTACCGGAAAGAGTACGGATTATTCCTGAAAACTTGTTGCTGATACTATCGAACATACAGAGAAAATGTATATATTATTTAACTTATTTAGTCAATTTGAATTATAAAAACCGTTACTTTAATTCACGGTTTCTGCTGCCTTTTATGTCTTCAAGTTTGTAACCTACCATCTTGGAAACTCCAAGTTCTTCCTGTGTTACGCCCAAAAGACAATTACTTCCCATGACAGTGTGTTTACTGTGTGTAATTATAATAAACTGGCTCTTGTCATCAAATTGTTTGAGCACCTGAATAAAAGCACCTATGTTATGTGCGTCCAAAGCTGCATCTATTTCATCCAAAATACAGAATGGAGACGGTTTAACTTTATATGTAGCAAATAATAATGCAACTGCTGTAAGTGCCTTTTCTCCACCTGATAAAAGTGGCAGGTGTGTAAGTTTCTTTCCAGGCGGTTGAGCAAGGATTTCTATTCCTGATTCTAGTACATTTGTTTCATCTGACAATGTGAGTTGCGCTCTTCCACCTCCAAAGAGTGCTTTGAACATTTCTTCAAAGGCTTCTGAAATTTGTTTATAAGTTTCCAGGAACATTTCTTCACTTCTTGTTTTGATTTCTTCAAGAACTTCAAGAAGGTCATCCTTTGCCTTTACCAAATCATTCATGTTCTTTGAGTAGAAGTCATAATTCTTTTTTGCTTCATTGTACTCATCTTCTGCCATGTAATTTATAATTCCAAGGTTGAGAAGTTTTGTTTTTACTGTTTCCAATTGATTTTTGAGTTCACCTACATCTTCTGTAACTTCATGGTTGTCAAATTCTTTAAGTGATTTTCCGGTGTTGTCAAAGAAGTCATTGTAAGTCTTTTGTATTATTTCATTTACTGCGCCAATGTTGGCATTTTGTGTGGCAATGATTTCAATGAGTTTTTGTTTTCTATCGAACTTTTCCTGGAAGTCTTTGTTTTGCTCAAACATTGAAACACTTTTGAGGTCTATCTGTGAGCCTATTTCAAAGTATTCTTGGTTGAGTGTTTCTATTCTTTGCTGTATTTCCAGCAGGGTTTCTTTTGTGCTGTCTATCTTTTCCAATACTTCATTTGTTCTTGATTCTTCTATTTCAATGGTTCTTGATATTGTTGAAAAATCCAGCTCTGTTTCTTTTAGCAGGTCTTTAATTTCCTGAATGTGTGATTTGAGGCTTTCTGCCTTTGTCCTGTACTGGGCTTCTTCCAAATGGAGGTCTTGCAAATCAGATTTTTTAAGTATCAGAAGGTTTTTGAGTCTGTCATTTTCTTCTTTGAGTAATTCTATTTTACGTCTGTTTTGGGTCTCTATATCATAAGTTTTCTGAAGTTTTTTATCCAAGTCTTCTTTCTTTGAGAGTGTACCTTCAGGTGTCATGAATTCGTCTAAGAAAGTAGGAATTGTTCCGCTGTACTCTTGAAACAGGCCTTTGATTTCGTCCAATTCTGTTCTGAGAACTTCATCTGTTTCCTCAATAGCTTTCAAAAAAACGTTTTTATCAAAGTCTACGGAAATAACACCTTTTAAAAACTCTATTCTTTCATTTAGTATTGTTTTTGCTTTATTAAGCTCATTGAAGAATGTTTTTTCTGTTTTTGTTCTTAATGTTGTACTATAACCGCTTCCCTTTATGTTCTCTTCAAGCCTATTGGCAATTTCATTTGCCAGTTCAGAAATTTTCTTTGATATTTCAAGCCTTACATCTGAGAAACTTTCGTTTTCTTCCTGAAGCTTTTCTATATCTGTCTCATGAATAATGCTGTCTGCTTCAAGTTTTTCTATTTCTTCTGCAGTTTTGACAATATTTAGTTTTGTCTGTTCAAGAGAAGTAACTATATTTTCATACTCTGCAACTCTGTTTTCGTAATTAGCTCTTTCTCTTGAGAGTTTTTCTCCCATGTTCTGAGCCTGGTCACGTGCAGCCTTTGTTCTTAATTTTGCTTCTGAAAATTTTTCGTTATAAAACTCTATATCGTGTTTAGCTGTATCTTCTTTTCCTTTACAGCTGTGAATTTGAATGTTTATCCTGTCACGTTCTTCTTTAAGGACTTCTATTTCGTGTTGCCCTTCACTCATGAGTTCTCTTTTAGAAGAAAGTTCATTATCTATCTGCAGTTGTTCTGCTTCTGCATTTTTCTTTTCCTCTTCTCTAACAGAGTTAAGTTTTTTGAGGCTTTGAACATTTGAAAGTTGCAATTCTACTTCAAGTTTTTCTTTTTGAGCATCAAGTTCTTTTCTTCTGATAACTCTTTCCATCTGAATTTTTCTGCTGGTATAAGTTTTCTCTGCTTCTTTGAGAAGTATTTCTACTTGAGCAAGGTTTTCATCTGTTTTCTGGAGTTTTCTTGATGCTTCTTCACTTTGAACTTTAAACTTGGAAATTCCTGCAGCTTCTTCAAAGATGTATCTTCTATCTTCAGGTTTAAGTGAAAGAATCTGATCTATTTTGCCTTGTTCAAGAATACTGTATGCAGCCTTTCCAACACCGGTATCCATGAACAGTTCTCTGACATTTCTGAGAAGAACTTTTTCATGGTTAATGAAATACTCATTTTCACCGTCTCTGTTCATTCTTCTCATAATTTCAACTTCTGTTGCGCCAAAATTAAGAATTCCGTCTTCATTATTAAGTGTGAGTTTTACTTCACACATTGGCATTGGTTTTCTGGTATCTGTACCGTTGAAAATAACATCTTCACGTTTACCGGCTCTGACTGCAGAAAGAGATTGTGTACCCAATACCCATTTTACAGAGTCTACTACATTGCTTTTTCCGCTTCCGTTTGGTCCCAGAAGACTTGTAATTCCATCTGTAAACTCAAACTTTGTACGGTCTGCAAATGATTTAAAACCAAATAATTCAACGGATTTCAAAAACATGATTAAATTGTAACATAAAACACAATTTAGGAAAATTGTAATTACTTAAGCAGTGTTCAACTTCTTTCAAAAAGAATTAAAACGTCACTATTTTTGCCTTATAAGTAGGCTTAAAAGTTAAGTCCAAAATCAAGAAACGGCAATCTGGACTTAAAAAGTTAAGTCCAAAATCAGGAAACTGCAAATTGGACTTAAAAAGTTAAGTCCAAAATGCCAAAACGGCAATTTGGACCTAAAAATTTCAGTCCAAAATGTCAAAACGGCAATCTGGACCTAAAAATAGTAAAGGACTGCAACTCAGTCAATGACTTTTGTTACAGCCCTGTATAAAGTTTAGTACTCTATTGTATTATTTCTTAGTTGCATTCTGTTTGACAAAATCAACAGACTTCTGGAAATTGTGAATAAACTCTCCAAGATCTTCAGGATAAACAATTATACTCTGACGAATGAATTTTCCCTCATTCTCTGTACCTTTGCTTTCTACAATATTCAAATAAAGGTCACCCTTATAGTTTTCTTTAACATTAAAAAAATAAGTTCTGTCAGAAGTTACCATTCTTGTAGAAAAGACTTCACCACGCTGTCCCATAATCATTTCCTTAATAAAAAACCACTCAAAAGAGTGGTTAGTTCTAAGCGCCCGACGGGAGTCGAACCCGCGTCTTCAGCTTGGAGGGCTGAGGTAATACCGTTATACCACAAGCGCACGCTTTGTTTTACTCAAAGGAATATAACAAATTGTAAAAGTTTTGAAAAGTACCTTATAAAAATAATTGAGGTTGCAACAAAAGTTGCAACCCCTTTTAAACTTTATTTATTCAAAAGCTCTTTTGCTTTTTTGACAATATCATCACAGGAAAGGTTAAATTCCTTTACAAGCCAATCTGCTTTTGCAACTTGTCCAAATCTATCCATGACAGAAATTTTTCCCAATTTGCACTTAATTTCTTCATCAACAATCTGAGAAGAAACTGCAGCAGCAAGTCCGCCTTCTACATTGCAATTCTCACAAATTACAAGTCTTCCGGTTTTCTTTGCTTCATCACGTATCATTTGCTTGTCATAAGGCTTAATTGTAAGGGCATCTACAACTTCTACAGATATTCCCTCTCCTCTGAGTACTTCTGCAGCCTTGAGTACTTCATTCATCATTACAGCACCAAGACCAATGAGAGTTACATCATTACCTTCTGAAATAATCTTTGCCTTACCAAGTTCAAACTTTTCATCTTCTTTATAAAGAACAGGCATATCTTTTCTATGAAGTCTCATGTAACAACAACCTTCATGCTTATAAAGAAGTTCAGTAAAAGCAGAAGCAGAAACAGCATCTGAAGGTTCAACAATTACAAGTCCAGGAATTTGTCTCATAAGACCAACATCTTCAAAAGGCATATGAGTTCCACCGTTGTAACCTGCACTTACACCAGGGTCTGTTCCTACAAGTTTAACATTGAGTTTTGCATAGTTTGCAGAGAGGAAGAACTGGTCATAGTCTCTTCTTCCGGCAAAACTTCCAAATGTTGCTGCAAAAGGAATATAGCCTTGTAAACAAAGTCCTGAAGCAACTCCAATCATGTTGGCTTCTGCTACACCTACATCAATTGCTCTTTCTGGATAAGCTGCCTTAAATGGCTTTGTTCCGGATGCACTCATTAGGTCTGCTTCAAGAACAACAACTCTTGGGTCTTTTTCCGCAAGTTGAATAAGTTTTTCACAATAAGCTTTTCTAAGTTCTTTCTTTATTAATTCAGCCATGCCGGTCCCTCCCCGTTGTAAAGTTCCTTACACTCATCAACTGTAAGAGTTGCATTGTGACTGGAAACCTGATTTTCAAGTCTTGGGAAGCCTTTTCCCTTAATTGTATCCATAATAATCATCTTAGGAAGTCCGTTGCTGTTATGACAGGCTTCAAAAGCTTTATTTATACTTTCAAAATCATGTCCGTCTGCTGTCTCTACCTGCCATCCAAAAGCTTTCCATTTTGCAGCAAGGTCTCCAAGGCTGCAGATGTCATCTACACAACCGTCTATCTGCATCTTGTTGCGGTCTGTAATAGCAATGATGTTGTCCAGTTTTTTCTGTGCGGCAAACATTGCAGCTTCCCAGTTCTGTCCTTCCTGAGATTCTCCATCTCCAACAAGAACATACATTTTCTGAGAAGAATTCTTTAGTTTCATTCCGTAAGCACAACCGCAGGCAACAGAAAGTCCCTGTCCTAGTGAACCTGTACTCATATCTATACCAGGTGTCTGGTTCTTATCACAGTGACTTGGTAATCTTGTTGCACCTTGATTAAGTGTATTTAACCATTCTTCAGGGAAAAATCCTTTGATTGCAAGAGCACTGTAAACAGCAGGACCTGCATGTCCTTTTGACTGAATGTACATATCCCTGTCTTCTTTATTTGGGTTCTTAGAATCAATATTCATTTCTTTGCCGTAAAGATAGGCAAGAATCTCACATATAGACATAGAACCGCCTACGTGTCCTACACCAAGCTTGGCCATTGTAAAAAGAGCATACTTTCTTATTTTGTCTGCAAAAGACTGTAAAGAAGCAATTTCTTCTTTTTTAAGTGTTGCCATAAATCCTCCATTTTTGTTTTCTAACTAATACACTTTAATGTATTTGAAATATTCAAACAATAAAAAAACCGTGAAGTTTTTTTATATTCTTTTCATATCAGAGCAAATTTCAAATCTACCTTCAAAATTTAAAAGTTAACCTGTGAATAGGACAAGGTCCCAGCTTTTTAATAGCCTGTCTGTGGGATGCTGTAGGATAACCTTTATGAATTTCAAAACCATATCCTGGCCATTTTAAAGCCGCTTTTCCCATAAAACGGTCACGTGCAGTCTTTGCAAGAATAGAAGCTGCCATGATTTCAGGTATTTTTGCATCTCCTTTTACAATGGCTTGGCATTCAATTGAAATATCTTTTGGTTTTTTATTGCCGTCTACAAGAAGGATAATTGCATTAAAACCTTTCTCATGCAATTGTTTTTCTACTTTCTCATAGGAAAGTTTCATTGCAAGCAAAGAGGCATTAAGTATGTTAATTTCAT
>JAZLGI010000074.1:0-15037 GCA_045616225.1 Sphaerochaetaceae bacterium | reverse complement strand
TACTCTAGTACTCTGATTTCTTAATAACCGAACCTTATCCTAACTAAAACGCATTTTCGTTAATCAGTCCACGAAATACTGTCAAAAACATTATTTTAATATCAAATGCCAAAGTCCAATTTTCTATATAAAACAAATCATATTCTATTCTTTTCTCTATTGATGTATCAGACCCTCTAAGTCCATTTATCTGAGCCCAGCCAGTAAGACCTGGCTTGCAATCATTAGCTCCATACTTTTCTCTTTCAGCTACTAAATCATCCTGATTCCAGAGCGCTGGTCTAGGGCCGATGATTGCCATGTCACCTTTTAGGATATTGAACATCTGCGGCAACTCATCCAAACTATATCTACGTATAGTCTTCCCGCACTTCAGCAAATATTGCTCTGGGTTTTCTAATAAATGTGTTGGGGTGTCATGCGGAGTGGAAAGTTTCATTGATCTGAACTTGTACAGTTCAAAAAAAGTAATCTCTCCATTTTTTTTCTTTCCAACTCTCTTTTGCTTGAATATTGCAGGACCTGGGTCTTCACTTTTAATCTTTGCTGCTATCACTAGCATGGGAATCCCCAATACCAGAATCCCACAAAAGCTCCCAACAATATCTATTACTCTTTTCAAAAAATGCTTATACATTTTTCTCTTCTTCCGTTTTCCTAGTCTTCTATCTCATCCACTTTCGTGGTTGTTTTCCTATTTCTATTTCTTTACTTTTCCGGCTTCGCCGCCCAATTTCCCTTAATACAGTACAGCACTATACAGTCGCGCTTACCCTTAGTACCTTCGCTAAAATACCCCTCTAATCAACCAAAAAACCAACAGAACTAATACACCTAAAAACCCGCTAAACCCTTGTATTTCAAGGCTTTACACCACTCCCCCAAAGCGCACCTTCGGTTTTCAAGGGCATGGTGCATATCCGAAGCTCTGTTTTTGATACCTTCAATCTAGTAAATCCTTATATTTCAATACGTTACGGGAGCTGCTTTCTTTATATAGTTCTGCACTATATAAAAGGCAGTTGCAGCGTACCTTGGATTTTTATCCTTAAAACGAAAACTATGTTTTACGAAACACTCACACCTAAGCTATACACTTCATCAGGGCATAAGTCCTGACCTTCTGGCCAGCATACCGTAAACCCGTCAGTTGTAACCATCTTAAAGTAAGTAAGATCTTTTAACCGTCCATACCAGGATCCTTGGATATAAGGTTTTACGTCTAATTTCTTAACCTCACCATTATCGAATTCTATCCTTATGAAATAGTTATCTTCGGATTTAACCTTTATCGCAGTCGGTCTTAACATCACAAGCCTCTCTTCTTTCAATCAATACAACTGTTTTCCCATGCTCATATATTGAATCGCTTGGAAGGTCTATTTCATCAGTCCATGAAACAATAGTCCTGCTCTCATCAATACTTGGGCGCTCAAACAATCCCTTAATGATCATTAAATCTTTATAAGATGGAATGTCTCTAATATCGTCTTTAACGTCATATAAAACTATTTTCCCATCATCAAAGGCAACTCTCAATATGTAATCATCTAATGCGATTAATTCTTTAATTCGTGGAATCATTATCTTTTTAGTTGCTCTTCATCTCTAGCAACTTCCATAATTAGATGTGCATTTTCCCTTACACACTTTTCATAGCGCGAAACAGCTTTTTTATCGTATCCGATTATATCTTCCCACTTATATTCCGGAAGCCAGCATACAGCATGATGAAATCCATCGTTTTCATCTGGAGTTTCAATATATACTTTAACGCGTCCGTCTGCTTGCATTTCGGAATGAACCACTTCCGTGTCATTATCTATTATCAGAAAAGGATACATCATGATTCTTACTCCTTCTTATTCGATAGGATCCTTTCGTAATAAGAAAGAAAGTAGTCTGGTCCTTCTTGCCAAAGCCCAGTACCAAAATCATAGAGTGCTTCAAAGGCATCAGAACATATCAATTCGCTTCTTACACTGTCAATGCTACGATTTTCTCTTTTTGCCTTATCCTGTATTGCTGCTGTTATTATCATATCAGCACAGGTCTTCATCACTTCAGAATTCATATCTTATGCTTTCCTCATATTTCAGACACGCAGTCGCTCTATCTGTTTTAAAACAATACTGATTTTTTAATCTATCCGGAAGCAATAGCATAATAACTGCTTTCATCACATTTTCATCATCGACTGGGCCCATAACTCCCGTAACATAATTCAGAATCACCGGATTCGTTTGATCGTTGGCCACTTTTCCGGAAATAATTTCCGCCTTCTTTATATCCTCATTTAGTTTTTCTTCCAGTTCCTGAGCTAAATCCTGTCTCCGGTTACACGCAATTGTCCAGAGCCATTCACAGCTTGTATCTTCAAATTCATAGTAAGAAATGTCTGCAAAATCCCCTGACAGTTTATATACTGAAACAAATCCGTAATTTTGTTTTTCTGTAATAGCTCCATTTCGTAATGCTTTCGCCACTGATGATTTAACAAACTTTTTAGCCTGTTCTAAATCTGTCGTAACATAAAAGCCCTTGCCAAAATCCTTGCCGGATTCAGACTTGTCCAGGTTAATGCTTTTTACTTCTGTATAACTACCATGATAAAATATCAAATTTTTATTCAGAATCATGCAACCGCTCCTTTAAGTTTAAGCACCTTATTCACTTCGTTAGCAACGTACTCATCTCCGGATACATGGAATAGTTCGTAACATTCATCAATATAATTCCAGATATCATACTGATCGAATATCCTATTTCCCTCTTTAGATGATAACCCATGTGCTTTGCATAGCATTCCAAATATTCTCATCTGCATAAACAGTACTTCATTTATCATTTCAATTCCTTTCTGGCAATACTCTTATGTCAATCTCTCAAAAAAATCAACCCTGGCTTTCAAGGCCACATAACTGCCCATGGTATGCTTACTTATCGCAAAATCTACAAAAGTACCACAAAGTACTAATTTCTCTTTTCCGTCCTTTATATTGTTCATGCACTATATAAAGGTTATCGACACTGAGTACCTTGGAGCAAGTCGCCATTTCTTGAACATTTTCCAACAGTTTTTGACACATTCCCAAGCTCTTGAAAAACGCCGTAAATCCTTATATTTCAAGGCTTGACGAGGGATTTTAAAAGCTAGCAAAACCTCCCCAAAGCGAAGCAGGTGAAGATGGTAACACCTTGGATTTTCAAAAGTCATTTTTACGCAACACTCAAACTTAAGAAATATACATCATCCGGACACAAATCCTGTCCATCAGACCAGCAAACTGTAAATCCATCAGTTGTGACCATCTTAAAGTAATCAGGATTTTTAAGCTTACCATACCATGAACCCTGAATATATGGTTTCACATCCAACTTCTTTACTTCTCCATTATCAAATTCAATAATGAGAAAGTAATTATCATCAGTTGTAACTTTTATTGCAGTTGGTCTTAACATCTTATGTTTGTCTCCTACCTCAAAGGATCTATTTTAAAAAACCCTTCTCCTGCGCTGAGCATTTACCAATTTGCTTTTAACTTGTCTTCAAGAATTGCATCCATGCTTCAAGCATCTTTTACATCTTTTTCTCCCTACTACTTAAGAAAAGAATAAATCAATTTCAGCGTCAACTGGAGAACTAACAAAGAGATAATAACCACCAGACAATTCTTCAAATTCAGGCTCATCTACAAGCAATGTACAATTCTTATCCCGATACAAAAGCAAAGTAAGGTCCTCTCTTTCCCCAGAATAGTTTTCAATATTACAAACAAAAGGTTCATTATAAAATGAAACTTTTAGCACATAAGAGAAGCTAGAAGACATGGTAAGATGAGCAGATACGGAAGAACAATATCCTTCATCAATGTAATACAGGATATTCGTTGGACTGGTGTTTTCAGAATCTCCTTTTATCTGAACAAAAAAAGTTTCTGAAGATATTTCCCCACAAAAAATACAATGTTTATAGTATTCGGAACACGAAGGAACATTTTGCTCTATTTTTTTATATTTTTCATCTGCCAATTCGACAAATAAATGACCACTACAAGCATTCGCTTCAAAAATTTCAGAATCGCTTATTTTTCCACAACTGCAACTATAATAATAACGATATGGAGTAGTACAAGAATATTTTTGTCCCGGAATTCTTGTTTGTGAATTTAATACTTTTACCACAAAATTATGCTCTTTTTTAGCTCCATTTTCAAAAGTTTCTGTTCCAATTTCACCACATCTAGAACAAGAATAATAATAAATAGAAGGATGATTACAATTTTCTTCATCTAAAAGAGCCTTCTTGTCACATCTCATTAAACTAAAATCATGCCCCAAAACTGAACCATATTCAAAAGTATCTGTACCCACTTTCCCGCACTTACATGAATATGAGTACACAGCCCGTTCAGTACAAGAAGCTTCAGATACAAGAAATTCATCTTGAACAGTCATGCAATTAAATTTACAAATATGTTTATATTCTATGTTGCATGATAACAAAGATGCTAAAAGAACTAACAAAATAAAAGATAAAATTAGTTTTTTATTTTTTAAAAGCATTTTAATTCACCTCTCTGATAAAAAAAATGAAATATTCACTTTTTACTTATTAACTCTTTGAGCACTTTTTTTCACCAAAATTTATCAAAAAAAGGAATTTTAGAACAACTTTCAAAACTAAGCTTTGTGAAGAGAAAATCTTTTTTGATAATTGTAGTAATACTTTGTGTATTATGAAATTACCAAAAAAGCGTTTTATACCGCAAAGGCATGTTCAAGATTTATGAAGGAGTTTTGAAAGTTACTCTTTAGCTTTTATTTTATTTGTTTAATTATCAAGCCAGTCAAAGGAAAGCCAGACGTGAATGCCAACGCTAAGCTGTACTTTGGCTAGTCTGTGGCGCTTGTCAAGCTTGACAATCATGCCGTTGGTTTCTTTGAGAGGACCTTCTGTTATTTTCACTTTATCGTTCTCATGAATTGCAGTGGATACTCCAATTACACCATTGTTGTTCCAAACCCATTTGGCAAGTTCAAGGTCAGACCCCTGCAATGCATAAGATTTGTTTGAATAAGATAGAATCTTAATTCTGTGGGTCTTTTGTAAATCTATTATTTCTTGAAGACTGTCTGCATAAACAAATGCGTAGCCGGGAATAAGTTTAATTTTCTTATCTGTCCAATGCCCTTTTTCCTTTTCCCGTCTTATCTTGTAAGGAACAATTACAGTAACGCCGGTTGCCTGTTTTGCAAATTTATCTTCACTTCCCATATAACAATAAACACAGCAAACAACTGAAAAACTGCTCATTTTATGCCCCTTTGTGCAAAGCTCCGCCAACACATATTGTATATGCGTTAAAAGAATACATGTTCACGCCATCCGTTATTCTGCAGTTGCAGCAACAATTTCAGAACGTTGCTTTTCCCCTCAAAAAATATAAAACCACACAAACAATCAAAAAAGATTGTTTATGCAGTTTTCAAAATACAAAAAGAACAAAATCTCTGCCCTCTCCACATTAGTGGATATAGCCTTGGACGTAATTTGCAACAACAAAGGCACTGGTAAGAATCGTAAGTGCAGTGGTTATTGGTGCTGCATACTTATTAAAGTTGTAGATTCCACCATTCTTGAGAGCCTTGATTGTTGTTTCCGGCATTATCACAGAATCTTTGGAAACTTCATTGCCGTCACTGTCTGTAATTTTTACAGCGTCATTCTTGTTTACATCTTCATTAAAACCACCTGCAAGACCCACATAGTAGTCATAAGTCTTATCAGGAACATAAGCATATCTGCCAGGAGCAATTACTCCTCCGGAGACTGTTACAAAGTACTGTTTGTAAGGAATTACAAGAATGTCATTTGCAGTAAGGACAAGGCTTTCATCATTGTAGGACAGGTCATAAATCATGTCGTAGAGATTTATGGAAATTACCTGCTCACCTCTTCGTATGTATGCATTTTCAAAATCAGAAGTCTGAGTAAACCAGCTCTTGTGGTTTCTGACAAAGGTAAGATAAGATTCACCTTCTGTAAATTCATAATTTACGTTTCTGAATGTTGAACCGTTCAGAGTTTCGTTAATGGAAACAGAAACAGCACCCTGAACAAAAATAGAATTCTTCAGAACTCTTCTGGAAGAAACAGTAATTGTATCCAGATTGTTCAGTTTATAATCTTTTTCTATATCCTGTTTGGAGAGATAAATTTCATCTCCTTTTGTATCTTTTTCATCAACAAGTCTTGTAAGAAGAATCTTTTCTGTGTTGGCAAGAGGATCAAGACCGTCACAGTAGTAGTTAATAAGTGTATCAAGGTTTTCACCATCTAAGAGTTCATAAGTTCCCGGACGTTTTACATTTCCGTTAACTGTAACAAATCTGCCGGCTTTGGAAAGAGTAATTACATCACCTGGTCTTACATAAGGGTTCTCTTCAAGATTGCCAAAACGTTTTGCAAGGAAAAGGTCATAGACTTTTTCTGTTCCGTCAAGACTTGTTACCTTTACATTTCTTTCTGAAGCATAAGAAGTTCCAAGCCCGTTTATTACATCAGAAAGTCTTGTAATTGCAGAAACGTTCTTTATTACCGTGTTTCTAACTTCTCCGTTTACTGTAACCATAAAAGTTGCAGGACTTGCAATTACAAGCTGAACTCCGCTCATTGGGTAGTTTGCAGAAACAATGTCTTCTATTTCTTCTTTTAGTTGTGCAAAGGTCTTGTTTTCTCCGTCAATAACGGCAAGATTTGCAACTCTAATTTTATAAGAAGAATCTACAACTATGGTATAGGAAACACTGCTTGAGCCTGCAAAAAAGACAAGTTGGTATGTATCTCCAGGAGTTACAGGATAATCTGCCATGGACATTGTAAGTGAATTGGCAGTAACGGTAAGAGAATTCCCTTCTTCTGCAGAAAAGGCAGGGGTAATAATCAAAAGGCAAATTGCTAAAACTAAGAGTAATTTTTTCATCTGAGAGCCTCCATATCTTTTCCTACAAAGAGGTTTTCCTGTTCTTTCTTTTGAATTTGCACAAATTTGAACAAAAGGCAAAGACAGCTTATGAAACCTACAATAAGAACTGTAACGGCACAGATAACTGCTCTTGAAGGTTCTGACTTCATATCAGGTGATTCTGCTTTCTCAATTACGTGCAAGTCTACAGGTTCGTTGCTCATCTCTATGAGAAGCATTTCCAAGTTTCCCTTAAATGTTGAATACACTTTTTCTTCTGCCTCAAGTTCCAGTTTTTTCATCTGAACATCAAGTATAATAGAGCTAATACCGGAAGGGTTTGTAACAGAGTTCTCAAGACTTTGAATATCTTTTTGATAACCAAGAATTCTTTGATAAGACTCTGCAATGGCAGTTTCATAATTTTGCTTGTTAATGAGGTCATTTCTTAACTTAAGTTCATAGTATGTGTTAAGCAAGAGTTCTACAGAATAGTCTACAACTTGTTTAGCAAAGTCCGGGTCTGTATCTTTAAAACTTACTACCAAAAGGTTGTTTCCCTCATCCTTTGAATCTCCCATCTTTACTGTGAGAACTTTATCCAAAGCTTTTCTGCTGGCTGTTTTAACGTGTTCCTCTATTTTGTATTTGTTTATGAGATTAAATTTGTTAATGATGTTGTCTTTAAAAGTGGTTGTCTGACTCAAAGTCAAAAGTGTTGTAGAAGGACTGTCCTTTGAACCACCACTTGGAAGGCTTCCGTAGCCAAGGCTGTTTGCCAATGAAGAAAGGCTTCCGGAAAGTTGAATTCCGCTGTTTGTGGAACTTCCCTGAATAAGAATCTTAGCAGAAGAAGTGTACTTATTAGGAAGCGGAGACTTCTCCGGCGGCAATTTTAAAGAAAGGATACAAAATGCAACAACAAGAATTGCTGCAATTAGACAAGGAATTAAGATTGCCCATTTTCTTTTCCACCAATATTTTACCAGTTCTATTAAGTCTATCTCATATTCTTCATCATTAGTCATAATTAAAAAACCTCATTATTTTTAAACACATTTTTTGTAAGTGTACAACATTTTCAGAAAAAAAACCACCAGAAGATATCGTGTCACATTTTTCCCTGTTGTTTTGATTCTTAATTGTTTAGGTTTGAAGCAAATAAGTAAACAAAGGAGCAAATATGATTAAGAAAGACATTAAAAAAAGAATTGTAATTGTAGCAATTTTAGGCACAGTGCTTTGCACATTGGTTTCATGTATTGACTGGTTTCCTGCACCGGAAGAAGACTACACTTCTCTGACCTCTTTGACTTCATTGACAAACACAAGCCTCACAGATTTGGAAAACCTTGACACCTTAGACAATTCAGAGAAAGAAACATTCTTTCTGGAAAACTGCATAGGAGAAAACAACATCTGGGATTGGACAAGCGGAAAAATAACCCATTACTCCACACTAGGAAAAAATTGGAAACTTCTGTTCAATTCATCAAACAACCGATATTTCTACATAACAGAGACAAAACCTTACAAAATTATGTTCGAATCTGCTGCATTTACCGGAGAGCTTAACATTTACCCGTCAGAAGACTTTCTCACAGGAACAATTCAAGGAGAAGACGGTGACACCGTTTCCCTTACGTATATTATAGAAGAAGAAAGCCAAACAATGACAGTAAAACGCGCAGAAGAAACTGTAACTTTCACGCTCAGGAATGAAGAGTAATGGCAAAGAAAAAAGAAAACACAGCAGAAGAAAAGAAAAAAATAAAAATTATTGCAATCCTTTGCCTGTTTGTGATTCCGCTTTGCATTTGCAGCGTTCTGCTGTGGTTCCATTTTGTTGAATCTCCTGACATGTCCTACAGTCAGGAGCAACAAGATATTATAGAAAGAACAAAATGGAACATGATAATTCCGGGAAGCAGGTGGCAACTGTCAGAAACAAATGCAGATAAAAACCTGCTGCCCTCTGTCCTAAAAGAATGCAAAGCAGTTTACTTCTCCCAAGACGCAAAAACAGCAGAAATAGAAACAAAAAATGCCAAGATAGAAGGAGACTTCACCATGACAGGGCCAAACACCGGAGAGCTTACAATCATGAGACAAAAATTCAAGGTAAGATACTCCGATCAAAGCAAGCAACTTTTTGATTCAAACAATTATATGATGAGAATAACCTATCAAGACATTGGTTCTTTGGAACTGTTTCTCCAGCCAAACTGAGTAGAATCATCTGCAACACAGTTAGGATCTATCTTGCCCGTTTTTATGACAGTGTTAATGCAATCAGAACAATAATGCTTGCCGGGCAAGACAAGACTAAACGGAATAAGATGATAAAGAATTCTGCAAAGTTTACAACGCATACGCTGATTTCTCAAAACAATTTCTTCTTCATAGGTTATGACAATTCGCCTGTCATAACCGTTTCTTACAAGAAGAGAACTGCATTTAGGACAAAAAATATCTTCCAAAGGAATTACAAAAGTCTCACTTTTGCAAGATGTAAACTTTGAACAATTGTAAGAATCTGCGTTCAGGTATTTACTTTTGTCCAAATTTTTCCTCACCATTGCGGTAATTTGTGTTGATAGGATAACACGTTTTCTGTAAGATACAGAAAACTTTTAAGTGTTTTGGAGACAGTTGTATGGAAAAACAGACAGAAAGAGAAAGTTTCAAATCTAGACTGGGATTCCTGCTTGTAAGTGCAGGATGCGCAATTGGAATGGGAAATGTATGGAAATTCCCTTGGCTTGCCGGACAGAACGGCGGTGGTGTTTTTGTTCTGTTTTATCTCATATTCCTTGTACTCATGGGAATTCCTGTAATGTCATTTGAGTTTGCAGTAGGAAGAGCATCCAGAAAAAGTACAGTCAAAGGATTCAGAGAGCTAGAACCAAAAGACAGCGGTTGGCACGTATACGGTTACTTTGCAGTAGCCGGCAACTACCTTCTTATGATGTTCTACACAAGCGTTGCAGGTTGGATGATAAACTACGCATGGAAGTTCCTCATAGGAGTATTTAAAAGCGGAATGACAGCAGATGCAGTTTCTGCAGAATTCTCCGGAATGCTTGCTTCCCCTGCTCAGTCTTTAATCTTTATGGTTATTGCAGTTGGTCTTGGTATTGCAACATGTGCAGCAGGAGTTCAGAAAGGAGTAGAAAAAATTACAAAGTTCATGATGCTTGGTCTCTTTGGACTTATTCTTGTTCTTGTAATTCACTCATTCACACTTTCCGGTGCAGCAGCAGGACTTAAGTTCTACCTTGTACCGGACTTTCAACAGGCAAAGGCTGTTGGCCTTACCTCAATTATTGCATCAGCAATGAACCAGAGCTTCTTTACACTCTCAATTGGTATCTGCAGTATGGAAATCTTTGGTACTTATATGTCAAAAGACAACACACTGCTCAGTGAATCTATAAGAATCACAGCATTGGATACTTTTGTTGCAATTTCTGCAGGACTTATCATCTTCCCTGCCTGTTTCTCATACGGAGTAGATGTAGGTGCAGGTCCTTCACTTATCTTTGTTACACTTCCTAACGTTTTCAATAACATGGCAGGCGGAAGATTCTGGGGCATTTTGTTCTTTATCTTCATGACTTTTGCAGCTATGAGTACAGTCATTGCAGTATTTGAAAACATCATTGCTTCTTTCATGGATCTTTTGGGATGGTCAAGAAAAAAATCTGTTCTTGTAAACCTTGTAGGTCTTTTGCTTTTGAGCATTCCTGTTGCACTTGAAGGCAACTGGCTTTCCGGTGTTATGGTCATCAAAGGAAGAGGACTTGCATTCCTTGACAGCTGGGATTTCTTGGTAAGCAACCTTTTACTCCCGCTTGGTTCATTAATCTTTACAGTCTTCTGCTGTTCAAAACTTGGTTGGGGCTATGATAATCTTCTTGCAGAAGCAAATACAGGTAATGGACTTAAACTTGGAAACAGCAAGGGACTTAAGTTCTACTTCAGATATATCCTGCCTGTTCTTATTCTTATTATTTTGGTTCTTGGAATCTAATAACTAATGGATAAATGAATATCTTACCTACAGAACAAGCTTCATTAATATGCAATCAGATGATGAATGAATTTGATTCATCATCTGATTTTTTTTCTCTTTGTCAAAAGGGCAAGGGAAAACATTTTGGTGCCTTGGTATGTACAGACGGTACTGTTTATAAAGCATTCAGCGGTCAGCTCTTTGGTTCATACTTTCATGAAGGCTATGTTCCGCCTTGTTTTGAAGATGTAGAAAAGTACCTTAACAGTTCTTCTTCTGAATTTTTACATTCTATGTACAGGTTTTATTGCTTTGACGGTAAAACTACACTTTTACCGAAAAACTCTCCCACCGGTACGGGAGATTGCTGTGAGCCAAAGCTTTTATCCTACTGTTATTCTCAAGGTAAAAAGCCCTTGTCTATGGCGTGTTTTTTCTATGGAGACGGTTCGTATCCTCACAAGGCTTTTACACAGCCGTGTGAAGCCAGATGCAAGAAGCTTCTGCCCTTAATTATTGGACTTGATATTGTGTACTTAGACTCTTCTGTTGTTGTGGTAAACAAGCCAAGCGGTTTACTCTCTATAGAAGGAAAGGGGTTGGAAAAGCAAGATAGTGTTGCCCATAGGGTAAAAACACTTTTTTCTTCTTGCATTGCTCAGCCTTGCGTACATAGGTTAGACCAGGCAACAAGCGGTTTAATGGTTCTGGGTCTTACAGATGAGGCTCACAGGACTTTGTCCATGGCTTTTGAAAAGCGTCTTGTAAAAAAGGAATATGTGGCTCTTGTTCACGGAGAGTTTCCTTTAACTTTAGATGGATACAAGGGAACATGGGAGATAAAACAGCGTTTGGATATAGATAACAGACCAATGCAGATTGTTGATAATCAATTGGGCAAAACTGCCGTGACCTACTGGCAACGTCTTGGTACTGTTAGGCTTAACGGGTCTGTATTTACCAAGCTTCTTTTATGTCCGCAAACTGGAAGAACACATCAGCTTCGTCTTGCCTGTTCTCATTTTGGACACCCCATTGCAGGCGATTCTCTTTATGGTATTTCAGATGGCTTTAACAAGTTACAGCTATGCGCAAGACACTTGGAATTTGACCATCCAAAAACAGGAAAGCATCTTGTTTTTGAGGTATCGGACTCATTGGAAGCGTGAGTTAATAATGTTCTGTTTTTCCTTTATTGCTTCCATTGTCTTCTTTTCTTCTTCAAGCTTAATCTGAATATCTGTCTTTTGTCTTTCCAAAATAGAGAGCTGGGAGTTTATGTGACTTAGTTGGCTTGCAAGTTGTTCTGTCTGGGCCTGGTGTATTTCTATTTCGCGTTCTGTATCAAGGAGTTCCAGGTTTAGTTTTAATTCTCTTATGCGTCTTTGCTGGTCTTTTATAATATTGCAGGATTTCTGAAGTTCTTCCGGAGCCATCATGTCCATCCAGGTATCTATTCCGGCAGACAGGATTCTTCCGTATTCAATAAACAGGCTCTTTAGTTTTTCATCAATGGCATCTACTTGAGATTCCAGGCTTCTTAAATGTCTGTTTTCAATGTGGTAAACTCCCATTTGCTGCAGTGAGTTTTGTGCCATGTCAACTGCATTCATTTTTTTATCTATGTTGTCAGAATTTGTTTCTATTAGTCTTTCTGTTTCTTTTGCCATGGCTATGAGTGTCTTGGCTTTTTCAGATGGCAGTGTATGACTATAGTTACTGTAAAACACGGCATGCCCTACTTTTGAAAAAACTGTCT
Organism: Sphaerochaetaceae bacterium; assembly: GCA_045616225.1. Lineage (GTDB taxonomy): Bacteria > Spirochaetota > Spirochaetia > Sphaerochaetales > Sphaerochaetaceae > JAZLGI01. Next base: position 2,295 of record JAZLGI010000074.1, on the reverse strand, counting down.
CAAGTTCACTCTGATGTTTCTTAAGTTGCATTTGGGCAAGGGTCTTTGCTATGCTCTTTGAACCTATCTTCTTTATTGTAAGTTCTTGTTCCTGAGCCATATAGTCTTTGTAGTCTCTCATACATGGAAGCAGCACTTCAGGTAGTTTTCCTGCCCTTTCTGTCTCTACGGCAACTGCCCCAATTGAGCTTATAAGTGAATTGAGTTGTTTCTTTAAGTCGTTTAATGTAAGTTTTGTTTTTTTAATTTCCAAGTCAGAAGTGTTTACTTCAGAAAGGGCATTTGTCACTGCCTGTATTTCTTTTAATATGCCGTCTTTCTGCTTTATGAGGTCTTCTATCTTTGAGAAAGATTCATAACTGGGACTGTAAGAAATGGCTTTGTGCCACGGAATTGCTCTTTCTCCCAACCTTTCGTAAAGAAGGTTTAATTCTGCCGAGCTTTTCTCTATTTCTTTTGTTAAAGAATTCATGGCTTTAGCATATCACATTGCATTTATCTATGCTATTTATCTATGCTTTTTGCCTTAATAATTGTCGGCCATAATTGTCGGAAAGCCGTTTTTGTGCTATATATTTGCTGTATATTGTAAATTTAAAAGGAAACATTTATGAGCAACATTGACCATGATGCAAAACTTCAGGAACTCTTGAAAGAAGTAAGAATGTACAAGAATCCGGAAGAACTGGAAGAGATGAAAAAAATCATCAAAAAGAACGTGCCTTTTTCTATGCGCGGATACTTCATGGCCTACCTCTACATCACAAGAACCGGAAATTTCACAACAAAACAAGTTAAGCCTCAGAAAAAACAGGTTGCCAGACCTTCTGTTGAAAATGCCACAGCTTTTTATATAAATGTAGGAAAAGCCAGCAGAAGTAATTCCAAAGAACTGGCAGAATTTATCTGTGAAAAAACCGGAATGAACAATGAAGACATCATTTCCATTGCCTTTAAACAGAATTATTCTTTTGTTTACATTAAAAACGATAAGACAGACGGAGTCATAGAAGCTGTGACTGGTCAGACTTTTAAAGGCAGAAAAGTTAAGATGAACTTCAGCAAAGAGACAGGCGAAGAAAAGTGACAATTACTTGTGTAGAAGTTGGGCTTTATCAAACCAACTGTTACATAGTAGAGGGTGACAGTAACGCAGAAAAGTTCTGCATGATAATAGACCCTGGTGATAACTGGGATTTAATCTGCAGCAACATCACAGCTCCTGTCACCCATGTTGTTTTAACGCACGCCCATTTTGACCACATCATGGCTCTTGGCAAAATACTGCAAGCTTATCCGTCTGCACTTTTATGTTACAGCGTTTTGGAAAAGACAGATGCCCTAACACTTAGTACAATTGCATCTTCATGTCTTAATTCTTCACAAATTCATGATTTGGTTGTTCCAAAAGCAAATATACTTCTCAAAGAGGGTTCTTCTCTGTGCGGCTTTGAAATACTGCATACACCGGGGCATACAGACGGCTCTATCTGTCTCTACAACCCAAAGGAAAGCATTTTGTTTTCCGGCGACACCCTGTTTTTCCATGCTTTTGGAAGAACAGATTTTGGTGGCTCCACAAAAGACATAATTTCCTCTCTTAAAAGGCTTTTCACCCTCCCGCCAAACACTTTAGTGTATCCGGGACACGGTAAAACCACTACAATAGGTTGCGAAAAAGACTATTACCGCCAATAACCTCTCCTGGCTTTACACCAAAGTCCTTTTCTGATAACATTTCCTAGAATTTGCCGAAGTGGTGGAATGGTAGACACGATAGACTCAAAATCTGTTGTCAGCAATGGCGTTCGGGTTCAAGTCCCGTCTTCGGTAAATGAAAAAAGGAGTCCTTGCGGCTCCTTTTTTTCATTTAGTGATATTGGTAGGGACTTGAAGCTTTGCGGTGGGAGGACAACTGAGAGTTGTCCGAAGCAAAGCCGGCCTAGAAGCGGACTTCCGGTAGCTGAAAGGCAAGTCCCGTCTTCGGTATAAAGCATTAAAAGCTTCAAATGCGGGTGAAAGAACCTTTTTTTGGCTTGTTTTTCCGCATCTAACAAAAAGTTAAGTCCAAAATCAGAAAATCGCAATTTGGACCTAAAAAGTTAAGTCCAAAAACAGAAAATCGCAAATTGGACCTAACTTTTAAAAGAACCATAGTCAAGTCCGAAAAAGTGTGTAAATTCACCTTCGGCTAAAGAATTAATCTTTAAGCAACTAGCTTCCTAATCTTTTTAAGAATAGAATCTCTTTCATCAAAATATTCACCCATAATGAATTGGTGATGCATCATCATCC
>JAZLGI010000073.1:0-6208 GCA_045616225.1 Sphaerochaetaceae bacterium | reverse complement strand
AGTCGTTACAAATATTGCAGGATGGAATTTCCATATTTCCGTCAGTTCATATATAATCAGTGTAGGATTCTCCATGTTTATAGGAGTTTTCTTTGGATGGTATCCAGCCAAGAAGGCTTCTAAACTGGATCCAATTGAAGCACTGAACTATGAATGATAAGAAAAGTACAAAAAAATACAGAATAATTGAAGGCAATGAACCGGTCTTTGTTTATATCGGCCTGGCCGTTGCCTTTATTCTCCTTCTTGTGTTGGTATCTCTTGTATATTCCAATATTGAGGAAAAAATTCAGCTGGAATTAAAGTTTGACTCTGAGAAATCTTTTAACACTGTCTATATGACGCTGGGAGACAGTGTAGATAAGGCTCTTAGGACAATGAGAGAAGAGCGTGTAAACGGGGTTGCAATTTACAGTACAAGCGGAAGAGTGTACCAAAGCCTTGGTGATGCTCCGGAGGTTTTGCCAATTGATAAGCTCTTAAAAGCCAAACAGAACGGAGAGGATTCTACACTTGGGTTATTTGTCTTTGATGAGAATGACAGAACAATAGAGTATTTCAGGCTTTCCAGGCTAAACATTGTTTTTGAAACCGGAAATATGAATCTAGGCAACGGATTTGCCAAAAGAATTGCAGATTATCCGGAAATAGTCTATGTAAAGTTTGACGGTCAGGACTATTTTCAGAATATGGTAAAAGTAAGGTTTTCTGTCTTATTTGCCGTTCTTTTGATAGTCATGTTGTTTTTATTGGTGATTAGTATTTACCAGAGCAACAGAAAATTCAGAAGCGAAATCGAGAAAAACAAGAATCTTGCACATCTGGGAAATGCGGCAAGGACACTGACGCATGAAATTAAAAACCCTCTTTCTGCAATGACAATCCAGAGTGCGCTTATGAGAAAAACACTTCCTTCTGATTATTCTCAGGATTTGGATGTTCTTGACCATGAAATAGAACGCCTTACAAATCTTACAAACAGAGTAAGCGAATTCTTGAAAAATCCTGTAGGCAATCCTGAAGAAATAGAACTTGTTTCTTTTATTACAAATATTTCAAAACTGTTCTCAGTAGCAATAAAACTGGATTTCCATGAATTAGACGAAGTATGGACTGTTTTTGATAAAGACAGGGCAAGATCTGTCATAGAAAACTTAATTAAGAACGCTTCTGAAAGTTGTACGGACAGAGACCCTCAAGTTGTTGTTGAGATGAATTTATTAAGAAAAAAGCTCATAAGAATAAGGGTCATGGACCGTGGTGACGGTCTTAGTGAAGACGCAAAAAAGAAGCTCTATAATCCGTTCTTTACAACAAAGATTCACGGAAGCGGAATTGGTCTTGCTATTACAAAACAATTTGTAGAAGCTCAAGGCGGAAGAATAAAGATTTCGTCTCGTGACGGTGGTGGAACAATTGCAGAAATTGTTTTAAAGAGACATTTGGAGGAAGAATGAAGATTCTGATTGTTGATGATGAAAAGAATATCAGGGATCTTATGGCAAGGTACCTTTCTCTTGAAAGCATGGAAGCTATAGGGGCAGAAAATGCATTCTCTGCCCAGAGATTGTTGAGAGAACAGTCTTTTGATGCTTGTCTGGTAGACTTAAAAATGCCTGGTATGAATGGGCTTGAATTAATCAAATGGGTAAGAAATGAAGGTTTCAGAATGCCGGTCATTATGGCAAGTGCCCATGGAGAAATTACAGATGCTGTTGAGGCTCTGAAATCAGGAGCTCAGGATTATATTGTTAAGCCATTTAACCCTGAAGAAGTTGTCATTAAGTTGAAATCTATCGTTGAGGCTCAGAATCTCAGAAATATAAAAGAGTCAGATTCCAGACAAATCTCCGAATACAGTTTAATAGGAGAAACTGCTCCTATGCTAAGGATAAAAGATTTGATTGCCAGAGTTGCACCTACAAATTCAACTGTACTTATAAATGGAGAAAGCGGAACAGGAAAGGAAGTTGCCGCCAGAAGTATTCATGCACAGAGTTCTGTGTGTAATGGGCCTTTTGTTCCTATCAACATTGGAGGAGTTCCTGAAAACCTTCTTGAAAGTGAGCTTTTTGGTTATGAAAAAGGGGCCTTTACCGGAGCTGTAGGCAGAAAGAGCGGAATGTTTGAGTTAGCATTTGGCGGAACTCTTTTTTTGGATGAAATTGGAGATATGCCTCTTGTTTTGCAGGTAAAGATTCTTAGAGTTCTTCAGGAAAAATGCATTACCAGACTTGGCGGTACAGAGCCAATGCCAATTAATGCAAGAATTATCTGTGCAACAAACAAGAATCTGGAAGAACTTGTGAGACAGGGAAAGTTCAGAGAAGATCTCTTTTACAGACTCAATGTTGTAAGAATAGAAATGCCGCCTCTACGTGAAAGGAAAGAAGATATTCCTCTTCTTTGTTCGGGTATCTTACGCAAGCTTAATTCTTCCATGGGTCGTCATTTTACAGGTTTTACACCACAGGCTCTTGAGAAATTAAAAAATCACAGTTTTTATGGAAATGTCAGAGAGCTTGAGAACATCTTGGAAAGGGCTGCGATTTTTTCTGAAACAGAAATCATAACAGATGACTGTCTTGAACTTAAAGGTTCAACTCTGTATAAGTCTTCAGATACTAACGAAAAAACGGTTGAAGGTTTATCCTTGTCTGAAATAGAGAAAATAGCTATTGAGAAGGCTTTGAGACGTTGGGAAGGAAACAGAACCAAGGCGGCAGAGGAACTTGGCATAACCAGAAGAACCCTAATAAATAAGATTGCTGAATACGGTTTTAATCTATGAGCGAAGATATCAGAACAATTTGTCCTCTTTATGGAAAATGTGGTGGTTGTTCCTATACTCCAATAGAAGAGAAAATCTGTTTTTTTGAAAAGGGAATAAAAGCAATCAATTCTCAAATTGAGATAGAAGAGCCTGTTACAGGACCTCAAACGGGTTACAGAAGCAGGGCAAGGTTCAGATATACAAATCAGGGGCTTTGTTTCTTTGAAGAGAAATCAAATACAAATGTCGTAATCAGGCATTGTCCCATTCTTGACGACAAGTTAAATGAATTTCTTAAAAATCCTCCCAAGCTTAATACCTGGGAGTTGGAAGACGGTCAGCTTTCATGTATTTCAACAGATAAGAAAGTTGTTTATGAGTCTGACATGGGTTGGGTAACTGTCAAAGACAGAAAGCTTCCTGTGTCCGGTGATGTTTTTTTCAGTCCAACAGGGTGCTTTTACCAAAGTTATTGGATTATGTGACAGAAAATGTCATAGGGCAGTATGTAATGGACTTATACGCCGGGGTGGGGACTTTCAGCGCCTTTCTTGAGGATAAATACAAAGTAACTGCCGTAGAGATTAACAAAAAGTGTCTTTCTCTGGCAAAACAGCATTTGAAGAATACTGAGTTCTTTGCTTCCCCTGTAGAAAAATGGAATCCAAAAAAGCGCAAGGTAGATACTGTAATCATAGACCCACCAAGAGTTGGTCTTGAAAAGAAAGTGCCTTCACTACTTGCTTCTTGGAATCCAAAACAAATCATTTATGTCTCCTGTTATGTTCCTACAATGCTTCGTGATATTACAAGACTCAATGAACTTGGCTTTAAACCTGTAAAAGCCCGCCTCTTTGACTTCTATCCCGGAACAAGCCATGTTGAAACGGTCGTTATGATGTCAAGAGTAGGCAATTAATCATAGTCGTATTTCTTTTACAGTAAAGAATTAACTCAATATTATGGTGCCTTAGTGAAAACTTGTAGCAGACATTTTCTCTTTGTGGATAGAAGTCAAAGTTCGTTAATCCAGTACTGTGTTTGTAGAAATGATGTCAGTACACTCAAAAAAAAATTGTGAATTTGAACTGAATTTGTTATAGTACTTCGTTAAGTGCATAATACAAATCGGTAAAAATGGAGCCAATATGAGTGAGTATGTAAAAAACAAGAAAGAAATGAATTTTCAGAATCATGAATCTTTGAAAAATGTTCAGAAGGTAATTGAAGATGCCGATAAGGCTCTGAATCTAAAATCTAGAAAGCTTGCTGATTCTCCAATTGGTGAAACTTTAGCGGGTACATTAGGTGCTGCAGGTAGTTTTGCAGGTTTGTATTTTGGTGGCTCTGTTGTGGGACTCAGTGCTGCTGGAATAACAAGTGGTCTGGCTACTGCCGGCGCATTGGTGGGAGGAGGGATGGCCGCCGGAGTATTTGTTCTTGCAGCTCCTGTGGCTATTCTTGGCGGAGGGGCAGTAGCCATAGCCTCACATCATAAAAACAAAAAACTGAAAGAGACTAAGGAATTGATTTATAAAGATGCTATTGCAAAGCAGACAGCAATCATAAAAGCTTTGAAAAATGAAAAAGAAGCAGACAAAGAACGTATTGATTACTTAAATAGTTTGAACATTCTTTTACAAGCTGCGATAAGGGATTTAAAGCATGATTTGGGTGTGTGAGGCAGGTCTTGAGTCGGTTTAAGTATTCAAAAGGCGAAAATGATGTAAATAAAATCCTCAAAATGAATCAAGATGAGTCTATTGCTTTGTTGCATGATTCTGAAACTAACACATTACGAAACGAAACTGACAAGAATATCAACGGTTCCATAGAGATATTATGTTCTTTGGGTTATGCAAAACAAGTAGAAACTGTGTCAGAAAAGGTATTACAGAACAAAAGTGTTTCCAAAGAGATTCATCCTATTTTAGAATCATGGGAACATATCGTTGAAGATGCAAATAAATATACTCCAGGGCTTGTGCCACTTGAAGATATAATGTCTCCCACAGAGATTCAAACAGCATTCAAAGAACTTGATGTCATCAACAGTCAGTTTTCAAAGAAGACAAGTATCATTAATAAGGTTGATTTATCTTTCCTTGCGATAGCAACCGCATTGCAAGTTACAAAATCACTTGTTTTTCCCTACATTGCGTCAAAGCATGATTATGGAAAAAGTTTTGATCCTGCAAAACGTTTGGATCATAATGATTCCTCTATTGAAAAGGCACATAGAAGTGCGAATGACCAATACAAAGATAAACATCTTAAAAATCATGGAACAGGGTACTGGATAAATATACTTTACCAGACTCCTCCTTATGATATAACCACGGGGTCAAAGGATTTGGGAATAAATATGGGAGGGAAAGCCCATAGATTGTATACTCTTGGACATGATCCAATACTGGGCTGGCTTTTCGGAACGGCTAATATTTTAACAGATTGTATTACATTTAATAATTTTCAAACAAACAAAGTAATCCGTCAGGATCCGATTTCCAAGAAAAAGAAAATGATTATAACCCCCGAAGTAGTACCAGTAGGAGCTATGTTCAAAGAGAGCTATTACATGGCAAAAGCTGATAAATTAAATTTGCCGGCTGCTATCTTCGCTCAGGCACAGCATTTAAAATCAGATGAGTTCACTAAAATGGGATTGCCTGTTCCGTTTTTATCAACGATAAATGAAAGTTTTGCAAGCAATTTGTACAATGAACATTATGATGCATTATGTTTTGCAAGAGATGCAAAAATAGTTGAAGTGTCATTTTTGGTTTCTAAACTGTTTGATATTATTATTTCCCTAGTTCATGGTTTATTCAGAAAAGAAGATGAGGACAAGGATTTGTTTGAGGTTAGAACTCGTAAGATATTATTGATTTCAAATTCAATTGCTTCAACAAGTACAATTATCAATACTGCGATTATGGGAAATGCCAAGAATCTTGATATTGGAAGTTTGTTAAATACAGTCACTCATCTTTTTTCAGACATAAGGTTTATTGCTAGGATAAAACAAGAGTTCATTGAAAATGAGATATCCAAAAAAATGCAAAAAGAAATTGAAGATGTAGATGCTTTGTTCTCAAGTATGCTTTGACTTTTATCCTCAAACGAACTTTTCTTTGATTTCTACCCTCGCACCGGCAAAAAATTCGATTTTTACCCACATACGGACAGGGAATCTTTGACATTTACCCACAAACGGACTTACTCTTTTATGACATCATTTCTACAAACTCAAGGCACGTTGAGACGGTCGTTATGATTACTGCATAATAAAGTTAATAATATGTGCAGAAAATTACCTAATCTATTGAGAATATGCATATTATTTAATATTATATATGCAGAAACAGAGGTTCGTTTGTGAGAAAATTTGATTATTCTTTTTTAGATAACGGTATGCTACCTTCAAGTCTTGTT
>JAZLGI010000072.1:0-8828 GCA_045616225.1 Sphaerochaetaceae bacterium | reverse complement strand
TGGTATATAGAGTCGATTCTGAGAGCTCAATGTACGGTTTCATATCTTTGATAATCTTATAACCATATGAATCTTCGCTCCGGATAGCCGCTAATACGCATACATCCAGGAGTCCTCTTTTCAGTTGAATATCCACAGTACACTTCCTTTCGTGAGATACAACGTATCACGAAGCATTTCAGCGGTCAAGAGGCTTACACTTCGTACGATATGCAGATGATTTCGATATATTTGTCAAAAGCGAAATGGCAGAAGATAGAGTAATGAAATCAGTAACATCGTGGTTAGAGAGAAAATTATTTCTCAAAGTAAGTGCAACTAAATGTTGTGTCAGCAGTGCTGACACTTTTTGAAATACTCTGTAGCGCCGTATGCCAGACCGGTACGTACGGTGCAATGGGAGGTGCGAGGACTAATCTCCTCCATCTACCCTATTGCCTCCGCTTCAGACAGTCCACCGGACTGTCTTCCTACCGCTACGATTCAATCCTTACAAAAAAACGCTCCCGTTTGGAGCGTTTTTGACCGCGGTAAGGATTGCCCTTCGTTTTCCCGGTTGTCCAAACTCCGGGTCGCCTCCGCTTCAGACAGTCCACCGGACTGTCTTCCTACCGCTACGATTCAATCCTTACAAAAAAAACGCTCCCGTTTGGAGCGTTTTTGACCGCGGTAAGGATTGAACTTACGACAACCAGTGTGTAAGACTGGGGCTCTCCCGCTGAGCTACACGGCCATGCAAAAAGAAATCTAACAATTAGTGGGAAAACTGTCAATATGTTTTGTGAAAACAGTTTTTAGTTGTTTTTGCAGTATTCTTGCAGACCTTTTTATTAAAATTTCAAAAATAGTCTGCAAAATTGCAGTGTTTTTTTAAGAAAATGAAAAAAAAGGTCTGCAAACAGAGTTGCAAGAGCTCTATCAGAGGAAAGCTTAAGTTTTGAAATTTATTCTAGAATAACATCCCTTGAGGAGCCTTTTGTTCAAGATGGAGAAGTTCGTAAGCCTTCATTGTTGCTACTCTTCCCCTTGGAGTTCTCTGAAGATAGCCTTTTTGAATAAGATATGGCTCATAGAAATTTTCCAGGGACTCTATTGCTTCACCAACTGCAATTGCAAGTGTCTCTGCACCAACAGGGCCTCCGCCGTAAAATTCAATTATGGTCCTAAGTATGTTTCTGTCCTGATCTTCAAGACCGTTTAAATCTATTCCAAGGCTTTTTATAGAAGTTGTTACAACATCTTCCGTAATTGTTCCGTTTGCAGTGACTTCTGCAAAGTCTCTGAATCTTCTGAGAAGACGGTTTGCAATTCTTGGTGTTCCGCGACTGCATCTTGCCAAAAGAATAACTGCATCATCTGTAATAGGGACATCTATAATTCCTGCACTTCTTCTTATAATTGAAGAAAGCTCTGTTTCGTCATAGTACTCTATCCTGCAGTTTATTCCAAAACGTGTCTGAAGCGGAGATGAAACCATACCGGCCTTTGTAGTTGCACCTATTAAGGTAAAATGAGGAATAGGAATTCTCATTGTTCTGGCACTTGGGCCTTGTCCTATTACCCAATCTATCTCAAAATCTTCCATTGCAATGTAAAGCATTTCTTCCAAGGCAGGTTTTAATCTATGGATTTCATCTATAAAGAAAACACTGTTTTCTGTAACGTTGGTAAGAATACCTGCAAGGTCTTTTGGTTTATCCAAAGCAGGAGCACTTGTCATTCTAATTTCAGAACCCATTTCATTTGCAATGATTGAAGCAAGTGTTGTTTTACCAAGTCCTGGAGGACCTATTAAAAATACATGGTCAAGGGCTTCTTTTCTCTCTCTTGCTGCCTTAATGAAAACAGAAAGATTATCCTTGATTTTCTTTTGGCCCTGAAAGTCAGAAAGAAACTTTGGACGTAAAATATTTTCCTGTGCATCTGCATCTTGAAAAGTTGAGGATAATACTGATGTATCTTCAAGAAAATCTACCTGGTCCATTCTTCTCTCCGCTTAGCTTAGGGCAACTATTGCACTTCTGAAAATCCACTCTTCTGTTTCACTCTGAGTTTTTGATGCAACAAGAAGTTCATTGTCTTTAAGAAGCTTTGCTATAGTTTCCTGTACCTTTTTCTTATCATATCCCATCTCTGCGAGGGCGTCGATAATGTCCTGATATTTATGAGAATTGCCGGCGGCTACGTTTTGAGGCAATGCATCATCCTGTGTAAATACAAGGGTATCCCTTAATGCAAGTATGATTTTTTGGCTGGTTTTTGCCCCAAGCCCCGGAATTTTGGAAAGGAAATTTACATCACTTTGATCTAGTGCCTGAATAAAGTCTTTGACTCTGACTCCTGAAAGAATCTTCATTGCCTGTTTTGGTCCAATTCCGTTTACTTTTATGAGTTCAAGAAACAGTCTTCTTTCATCTTCATCATTAAAACCAAAGAGTGTCATTGCATCTTCTTTGTGTGAAAGCCAGGCAAGAAGTCTTACATTTTTTCTGTCTGCACCCTGCAGATTTGAAAGCTTTGTTGCCGTCTGGGAAGAAATAATAAGTTCATATTCTATGCTTCCGCCAAGAATTATTACACTCTGAGCATTTACACAAACAATCTGTCCTATTACTGCATTAATCATCTGATTTTTCCTCCCAATTTGTTAATTGTGGAATTTGTATTTGCAAAACAAACAGCTGCCGCAAGAGCATCTGCAGCATGATCCGGTCTTGGTATTTTTTCAAGTCCCAAAAGAATTCTGCACATCTCCTGAACTTGTTTTTTTTCGGCCTTGCCGTAGCCTGTTATAGCCATCTTAATTTGAAGCGGAGTAAATAGATTAACAGGTACGTTTATCACTGACATGGCGTAAATCACGGCACCTATGACTTTGGCAACACCAATTGCAGATACTTCGTTTTTGGCAAAGAAAATGTCTTCCATGCTAAGTTGTGAGACTTGGTACTTTTGTGCAATGGTTGAGACGTTTGCACCAATTAAGGCAATTCTTTTTTCCAGTGAATCTGAGGGATTTGTGTTAATCACCCCATAAGAAACAGGCCGGAACTTTTGACCTACGCAGTCAATTATGCCCCAGCCTGTATTTGCAATACCTGGATCTATTCCAAGAACCAGCATTCTATATCACTCTTCGTCAAAATCTTCAGGAAGTTCAAGGTTTGTTGAAACCATCTGAACGTCATCAAGATCTTCAAGACGCTCTACGATATTCATAACCTTCTGTGCTTTTTCTTTATCAAGTGCAACCATGTTATCAGCTATCTTGTTGATATCTGCACTTTCCTGTTCAAAGCCGGCAGCCTGCATTGCTTCAAGAACCTTTCCGAAGTCTGCAGGAGAAGTTGTTACCTCAATTGTTCCATCTTCTGTAGAGACATCTTCTGCACCGTTATCAAGTGCTGCCGCAAAAATATCATCTTCTGAATATTTCTCTGCGTCGTATGTAATTACACCCTTTGTCTGGAACATGTATGAAACACAACCTGATGTTCCAAGTGTACCACCAAGCTTTGTAAGAGTACTTCTTACGTCAGATGCTGTTCTGTTCTTGTTGTCTGTGAGTGTATCAATAATAATTGCAACTCCACCAGGTGCATAGCCTTCATAGGTGAGTTCATAGAATGTTGCGTTTGCCATTTCTCCGCTACCCTTTGAAATAGCTCTTTCTATGTTGTCCTTTGGCATGTTTTCTGCACGTGCTTTAAGAACTGCTGTTCTGAGTGCAGAGTTTGTTTCCGGATCCGGACCGCCCATCTTTGCTGCAACGCTTATTTCTTTTATAAGCTTTGTAAATTTCTGACCACGCTTCTGGTCTGCGATTCCTTTCTTGTGTTTAATTGTAGCCCATTTACTATGACCTGACATGAAAACCTCTTGTCTTGATATAAGAATTAACTAAATTAATCTAACATGCTTGACCAATTACTGTCAATGTATAAGGCTGCGGCATCAGCAGTCAAAAGCCCAAAGTCATTTGGTTTGAGCCGTCCGTCTTCTATAGAAAAACCGTTTGGAATGTCTCCTCTTCTGACTTTAAACTCATTTTCCAGTCTTAACAAATCCAGCCCGCTTGTATGTCTAAGTCCCATGCAGATGAATTCTTCACGCATTTCTGTAGCAGAAAGCTCTTCATAATTTGCCAGTTCAAAAGAACTTTTCTTAATTAAATCTATCACGGAATTGTCTATTGTTATTCTTGTTGCTTTTCCGTTTTTGAAGGCTGTGGAAGCAGCTGAACAACCAAGCCCCATATACTGTTGATAATCCCAATAAACTTCATTATGGAGTGATTTCTTGTTATTTCTTGCAAAGTTGGAAACTTCATAATGTTCAAAACCGATAGTTTTTAAATAGTCCCAAATTTCTTGCAGAATGTCTGCCTGTTTGTCTTCGTCAGGCAGAGAAGGTTTTTTATTGTAAAGAGGAGTTCCCTCTTCCAAAGTAAGAGAATAAACACTTAGATGATTAGAAGGGAATTTACTTGTAAGCTGTTTGATATCTTCAAGTGAATTGTGAAAATCTCCCAAGCAGGTAATCATATCGTAATTTATTTCACAGCCAGTCTTTAATGATATTTGCTGAGACAAATCAAGACCGCGTACAGTTTCTTCATAATCTGCATTTCTGCCAAGAAAACTCAGAGCATTTCTATCAAGACTCTGAACTCCCATAGATAGCCTTGTGAAATACTTTTCAAACAAGACAGTCATTTTTGAATCCAAGCTTTCCGGATTCATCTCTGTTGTAAACTCTACAGGTCTTCCGTTATGACAAACTGCCTTTGCTATCTTCTTAAGGTTGTCTGTTCCAAGGCATCCGGGATTACCACCGCCTATGAATGCTGTGTAATATGGTTTACCGTTCATACAACGGTTTACCTGCTTTATTTCTCTTACTATCTGAGATGTGTAAAAGTCTTTTATTGCCATATCTGTCTTGGGAATTGAATAAAAAGCACAGTAATCACATTTCTTTGCACAAAAAGGAATATGAATATAAAGGGAAAGTCTTTTTGAATAGTCAAATTTCTCCAGAAAGCTCATCTTCCGGAGAGTCCTTTAACATGGGAAAAAGGCCAGAAAATGCTTATCACATGACCGTTTACTTTGTCTACATGAACAGGTCCAAAGTATCTTCCGTCTCCCGAGTTATCTCTGTTATCTCCAAGAGGAAGGACATTTTCCTGAGGTACATAGATTCCTGTGTTGTACTTTGTCCATTTGCTTCTTGAACCAGTATCACAAGGGTCTGCCATTCTTGCACCTTCTGCTATCATCTTTTCAAGGCACCAGTAATCTGTGAAAAACTCATCTTCTGTTAGTTTTTTATAATCTGAAACAAGATGTTGGGAAATATCTGTAGCAGCTACTCCGCTGTCTGTCAAGCCTTTGATTCTGGCGTATGCGTAATATGGTGTGTAAGTATCTTTCTCTATGCTTCTATGCGGAGCAACTGACATTGCATTTTCTTTTCTGAAAACACTTTCATCTACATATTCTCCTGTTCCGCTTGCCTTTATCCATGCGTTTCCGTCTATAAATTTTACAGTGTCTCCGCCTACTCCTGCAGTCCTTTTGACAAGGAGTTTTTCTGCAATGCTTCCGTCTTCATTTCTGTCTATGTTGACAAGTGAAAAAGTTGCCATGTAGAGAACTGTTGAGAATGTGGAGTATAGTCCTCCCTTGCTTTTATATTCGGGATTATAGAATGTAATGATTTCGTCTCTGTCAGGAATTCTGCCTGTGAAAACTTTAGGACCTTCCGGGTAGAGTTCACACCCGTAGGTAAATTTTCCAACAACAACTCTGTCCCCAATCATGAGTGTGTTTTGCATGGAAGGAGAAGGTATTACAAAAAGCTGAAAAAGAAGCAAATTGAGTATCAGGACAACAACTACGGCAAAAGCTATGGCATCTAGCCAGTCCAATATTTCAGAGACAACGGTTTTGTTCTGTTTTTTGTAAAGGGCTTTTGCCTTTCTCTTTGTAAGAATCTTTTCTGTAGTTAACTGTACTTTATCAAAAAATTTGTCCACGAAACTATAATAACACAATGTTGATTATTGTGACAATAAATGGTAATTTTGCCCCATGAAACGCAAAGAACTTCCAAAGGTAGAACCTGTACACATCAAACCTCTATTTGGTCTTAAACCAGGGCTCTGGCTCACTATTCTATATGCAATGATTCTTGTTTTGGCAATCTTTTTTATTTGTTTTTTGCCTGGGATTGTAAAAGGTGGAAAACGCGTTTCTTTTTATTCCAACGCCAATAATGCCGCTGTTTATTTAGACGGAGACTATATAGGCGGTACTCCTTTTACCCGTTTTATTCCAAGCGGTGAATATTCAGTTGAATTTAAAGTAAACGGTATTTCTTTGGATTACAAAAACATAAAAGTTTCACATCCTGTTTTCATGACATGGATGTTTCCAAGAAAAATGACCGTTAGTTCTGACAAGACTCTTAACAGAAAAGCATTTGATGCTGTTGTTTCTGAATTCTTCACAGATTTAGGTGCCTACTCTGCAATAATGGAATATGATGACACCTTCCGTTATGCACCTCTGTTTACGGAATTTGTAAAAACTGTTTCAGAAAGTGAGTTTAAACCGCAGTTAACGGAAATTCTTACAAATGCTTCATTTTTCATTACCACAGAAGAAATGAAAGATGATTTTGCAAATGCCTGTTCTCTTGCAGGTCTAAGCATAAGCGTTCCATCTCTGGAAGAAACATCTTTCTCTACAAGGGAAAAAGCTGACTACAATGATAAATTGAAGTTTTCTGAAACTTGGCTCAATGACATAAAGGGTTTTGACACGGGAAAATTCTCTGTTTCTCAGATTTGCATTACAGAATCTCAGTATGCAGCTTTTGTCAAAGAAAACCCGCAGTGGAATCTATCTGAAAAGGAATCTTTGATAAAACAAGGTCTTGTAGATGATTACTATCTTGCAGGTGTAAATCTTTCCACTGCTGTTTCAACAAATAAACCGGTAAGAAATGTCAGCTATTATGCAGCTGAAGCTTTCTGTAAATGGCTAACAGAAAAAACCGGCAAAACTGTTTGTATGCCTACAGAATCTCAGTGGATTTCCTGTTGTATTTCTTGTCCAAATACAGGAATGCAGAAATCTTTGGTTCCTGCCGTTATCTCAAACTTTCCTTCTGCAATGCTTGGAGGAGTATGGGAATTAACATCTTCTGACTACATCCCTCACATTTCAGAAAAAGATGCTGCTTACAATTTCATACTTTCCACAGGGGCTTCTTTGGAAAGTATCATAAAAGGCGGAAGCTATATTTCCAAAACGGAAATCAATGCTTTGGATGTGGGAACAGCTCCTAAGAATCTTTGCTCTGACTATATGGGTTTTAGAATAATCTGGTACTAACATGAATTCAGAAACAAAACAGGCAATTAAAGTTTTACAGACAAATAAAAAAGCTTTCTTTAATTACGAAATTACAGATGATTTGGAGGCTGGAATATCTCTTGCAGGAACTGAGGTAAAATCTCTGAGACAGGGAAAATTTTCTTTCACTGATTCTTACATAAAAATCATTGACGGAGAGCTTATTCTTGTTGGTTTTACTATTCAGCCTTACGATAAGGGTTCTATTTTTAATCATAACCCAAGCCAAAACAGAAGGCTTCTTGTTCACAAACAGGAAATAAAAAGGCTAAGGCGAAAAGTAGAAGAAAAAGGTCTTACTCTAATTCCTACAAAGGTTTACTTAAAAGGAAATCTTATAAAAGTTACGGTTTCTCTATGTAGAGGAAAAGCCCTACACGACAAAAAAGACGCAATAAAAGAACGAGACCTTGACCGTCAGGCAAAACGAGAAGCCAAAGAATATAAATTCTAGAGATATTTCAAAATGCTTTGTATTTATTGAAATTATTTAAGAAGGCTGTCAAAGTATTTGAGGTTTTCAATACAAGGTTTTCCTTTTCCCTGCTCAAATCCGTGGACAAGTTCAACTACTTTGTCGCAAAATGGGGTCTCTACCCCAACCTTGTCTCCTTCATTGCAGACAGAACCGTCAATTGCATCTACTTCACAGAGTTTTCCTCTTTCCAAATCTGCTAACATACTGGCTTTAATTTCGTAATGTTTTTTCATTGCAATTGGAATTAAAGCAAATGAAACAGCTTTCTTAAAATTGTTTTTGTAGTCAAACAGTTTAACAATGTCTTTTCCCTGAACTGGTTCTATCTTAATTCCGGCTTTATGAGTTACGTCTATACATTCTTTCATGATAGCCTGAGCACAGGTTCTGGCTTTTTTATTTTCACATACTCCGCCAAATGTTTGGTTTGTTACGGCACTCATTCCGCTGAATGCAGCATTAATCAGAAGTTTTGACCATCTTGCACCTATGAAGTTTTTTTCAACAACAACCGGTCCCATGAGTTCAAGTATGCTTTTCACTGTTTCTATGTGTTTCTCAGCCTCAGGATAAGGCGCACCCAGTCCAAAAGTCAGAGCATCTGTAGAAGATGTCAAAGTGCTCTCTCCAGGATTTGACATTGTAGCGCCCCATGCAATTGTACAGCCCAAAGTTCTGTCTTTGCCAAGAATGTCTGCTATTTCCGGTTCCGGAAGTCCGTTTTGCATTGTACAAAGGGCTCCTGTCTTCTTTATATGTTTATCCAACATTTCAACTGTATTTTTGTTATCCAGTTGTTTTGTCATAAGAAAGATGTAATCAAATTCTCCTTCCAACTGATCAGGAAGATATGCATTTACTTTTTGGGTAAAATCTGTCGTTCCTACTATATGTGCACCGTTTTTAATTAGTGCTTCTACGTGTGC
>JAZLGI010000071.1:0-2976 GCA_045616225.1 Sphaerochaetaceae bacterium | reverse complement strand
ATATGGTCTGTTTCCGGGGAACACCAATGATGTCATTACCATGAGACCTATGATGGACAAGCTGCTTACAGGACTTGGAAACAGAAATTACATCTATGTAGCAGACAAAGGTATCATGAGCGGGATGAACATAGCACAGATAGTTCTTGATAACAAAGGCTACATCATCAGCGATTCCGTACGTAAGGCTACAAAGGCAATGAAGGACTATGTTCTTAACCAAGATGATTACATCAGAAGTGAAGACGGCTCATTTATGTACAAGAGCAGATACTATCCAAGAGAAATCAGAGTTGAAACCAATGAAGGGAAACAGAAACTAGTCAGAATCAATGAACGTCAGATAGTATTCTGGTCTGAGAAGTACTTTGCAAGACAGAAAGCTGAAAGAGAAAAAGCTGTTCTCAAAGCCATGGATAAAGCTACAAACGGAGAGAACAGCGTAATCAACAACTATGCTGCAAACAGATACATCAAGAAGGTAATCTTTGATTCTGTTACCGGCAGAGAAGTAGATGTTCCAGAATTCTCAATTTCTATTGATTCTGATTTAATCAGACAGGAAGAAGAACTGGATGGTTACTACATCATCAGAACTAATGTTGTAGGTACCACAGAAGGTGAAGACCTTGATAGTTTCAATGGCTGTGACTGTCGTTGGCACCCATCTGATAACTGGCTTGAACTTAACAAGGTTGTTTCTGACACTGACATCATAGATATCTACAGAGGACTTTGGCAGATTGAGGACACTTTCAAGATTACAAAGAGTATTCTCAAAGCCAGACCTGTGTATGTGCATAATGAAGACAGCATTGAAGCTCATTTCCTTTCCTGCTTTGTGTCCCTCTTAATCCTAAGACTTCTTGAGCAGAAAACTGAATACAAGATTCCTATCAGAACTATGGTGGATAGTTTAAGGAAGGCTAACCTTGTGGAACTATCTGACAATCTCTACAAGAATTCATATTGTGACAATGTTATCAATTCTATCGGAAAGGCATTAGAACTGGATCTAACAAAAAAACAGTACTCTTCCGGAGACTTAAAAAAACTTAGAGGAAAAACACAAAAAACTTATTAACGTCACACAATAGAAAATTATTGGACTATCGCTGTAAGTACTTCTATTGCAGGTAGTTACAGCGATTTTTTCGCTTTTCAACTGCGGAAGTCAGGATCTTACAGTCTGAGGCATCCCCTAAGGGAAGAGTCAACAACTAAAGAAAAATGTAATCCCGTTTTACGGTTGCTTTGAGATTGCTTTCAGGTTCAGAGCAGTCTTCTCTGGCTTTCTTTACGGAATAATACATGTCAATTTTGTCTGATTCATTCATGTAAATACTTATATCCCCGAGATATCTCATAGAAAAAGTATAAACATTTTCGCTTGTTCGAATAACAAATCCTGAATCAAATGAAATATCATCACCATGATTATTGTGAATAGAATCTCTTACAATTATTACTTCGGATATTTTTTCATCTTTCAAAAACTGTACAATTTGCCAACCTTCTGGATAATTATGCCTTTTTAAATCTTCTTTCATTACGATAAAGCATGTTGTTTCATCATTTACAATTTCATCTGAATTCCAGAACCATTTGACAGGGGTATAGTCTGCATGTACTTCTACTGAAAATTGACCAAGGTTAAAACGTACTATTTCAGAAAAGCGATGCCATTGATACAAGTATTTTCCCTCTATAGCTTTTAATGTTTTACCTTTCATTGAGGCTAATATTTCTAACATTTCTTGTTTTATTGTCAAATCTATCATCTTCTACCTCTGTACAAAATGAATCTTAAAAGATCTGCAAACTCAATATCATTTTCATATTCACAGATTGCAAAGCTTGAAGGAGTGAAAGAATTAGCAAAACTTCCAGGATTTGTAATTGAGACCCAACTCTTAAAGACATCTATCTCATGTTGAATTCCACTAAGCTGACAGACGGAAGGTACTGTCTTGAACATAAAAAACTTATGAATCCGGAGTACAGCGACCGTTACGTCAAGCTTTGCATCATTGGTAAAGATTTGGACAAGAAGGCTTTGAAAGAGTCTCTTGATAAACTTACAGACTAAAACAAAAGCCCCGATAGAGTATAAATTACACCACATCCGATCATTGTAGGTATAGCACCGATTTTTGTTTTTCTTATGATAAAAAACGATGCGATTACCAACAATATAGCAATCATGTCTATACCCTCCTCAGTGAAAACACATGTTTTTGCAATTGAAAAACCTGCAGAAATAATAAGAGCAACAACAACCGGTCTAAGAGTCTGTAATACAGTTTTTAAAACCTTGCCATCTCTGAACTTGTAATAAATAAGGATCAGAAGAATAACGATGATACATGAAGGAAATACACATCCTGCAGTTGCTGCTATTGCACCCTTTATGCCGGCTATCTGCATTCCTGTAAAAGTTGCACAGTTTACAGCAATTGGGCCAGGTGTCATTTCTGCAATGGTAATC
Organism: Sphaerochaetaceae bacterium; assembly: GCA_045616225.1. Lineage (GTDB taxonomy): Bacteria > Spirochaetota > Spirochaetia > Sphaerochaetales > Sphaerochaetaceae > JAZLGI01. Next base: position 488 of record JAZLGI010000071.1, on the reverse strand, counting down.
AAATCTGCAAATTGGGTTGAAGTAATCCAACCAAATGTATCAACCACTCTATTCTGAATAATAGGAACGGCAGCATATCCTCCGCCAATACTCAACAAGCCAATTTGGACAAAACAAAGAAACAACTTAAGCAACATGTTGAACACTCCTGAGCACCCCTAAGACAATAGCCCCGAGAATTAAAATAACAACATCCACGTGTAATATGAAATACAAAAAGAAAGCACAACACATCAAAACAATGTAGACCCATGACTTAACATCTATTAGTTTTACAGCTGCATCAAAAATTACAGATACAACACAGCATCTCATTCCGGCAATAAAATATGAAATAATGGTATTAGTGATTATTTGCAGTCTTGAGGGACAGGTGTTGCAACCTTGAGGGACACCCCTAAAAAGATAAAAATTGCAAGTTCGAGAGACACTAGATATAGAAAAGAGGCTACCAGTAACGGCAGCCTCAATACATTAAGGTTCTACGG
>JAZLGI010000070.1:0-3349 GCA_045616225.1 Sphaerochaetaceae bacterium | reverse complement strand
ATTGTCAACAACTGTTGTAAAACCGCTGGAAGAGTCCGTTTCTTCAACATCTTTGTGAATCATATTCAAAAAGGCATACATTACAGGCTTGATGCTGTCATCATCAAGAATTGAGATTCCGTAAACTTCTTTGTCACTGTACTTTGCCTTGAACTTTTCAAAGTTTTCCAAAGCTTGGTCTTCATCAAGTTTTGTTCCTATGAGAACTTCCTTCTTTTCCAACAACTCTTTGGAATAATTTCCCAATTCGTTTCTGAGCATTTCATATTTATCAAGACAATCCGGCTCTGACATATCTACCAGATAAGCAAGTCCACCGGTTCTTGCAATGTGCTTTAAAAACTTAAAGCCCATTCCGGCACCTTCACTTGCGCCTTCTATAATTCCCGGAATATCAGCAATAACAACGTCCTGCTCTCCCACTCTCATAAGCCCAAGATGTGGGATAGTAGTTGTAAACGGATAGGCAGCAACCTTGCTTCTTGCATTTGTAAGCATATTCATAAGAGAACTTTTACCGGCATTTGGGAATCCTACAAAACCTATATCAGCAATAACAAGCAGCTCAAGTCCAATTCTCATCTCAATTCCAGGTTCACCAGGCTGAGCAAAACGGGGAGTCTGTCTTGTAGAAGATTTGAAATGATAATTTCCAAGTCCTCCTCTTCCGCCTTTCAGGAAAACAAACCTGTCCATTCCGGTCAAATCCTGAATAACATCACCTGTTTGAGCATCTTTTAACACAGTTCCAGGAGGCACAGGAATTTCCATATCGTTTCCGTTTCTTCCGTAACATCTTGCTCCACTGCCGTTTTTTCCGTTCTCTGCACGGAAAGTTCTTATAATCTTCAAGTGTGCAAGTGTTCTGAGATTGTTTTTGACAACAAAAACAAGGTCTCCGCCCTTTCCTCCGTCGCCGCCGTCAGGACCGCCTTTTTCAACGAATTTTTCCCTGCGGAAAGATACACATCCGTTTCCGCCGTTTCCCGAGGCAATATCTATATAAGTCTCATCTGAAAATCCAAACATATTCCGTACTAAAAATAAATGGAACAAAGGTCTCCCTCTGTTCCATTTTCAAGTCAAAAACTTTTGATTACTCAACTACAATAGAAACGTAGTTGCGGTTGTTTCTTGAGTGATAAAGAACTTTTCCGGCTGCCTTTGCAAACAAAGTATAGTCTGTTCCCAAACCTACGTTTTCACCCGGATGAATCTTTGTTCCGTGCTGACGTACAAGAATTTCACCAGCCTTTACAAGCTGTCCGCCGTAACGCTTAACGCCTAAACGCTGAGCATTGGAATCTCTACCGTTCTTGGATGATCCGCCACCTTTATGATGAGCCATTGATTACCTCCTTAAGCGTTAATCTTGTTGATTGTAAGAATAGAGTACTGCTGTCTGTGTCCCTGTGTCCTGCGGTAACCCTTTCTTCTTTCGAACTTGTAGACACGAACCTTGTCAGCCTTGATATCAGCCTTGAGGGTTGCTACAACACTTGCGCCCTTTACGTAAGGAGCGCCGAACTTTGCCTTTTTGTCGTCGACAAGAGCAAGAACAGAATTGTAAGTAAGTTCTGCGCCAATTTCTGCGTCAACCAGGTCTACCTGAATATCCTTACCCTCTTCTGCTTTGTACTGCTTGCCCAAAATTTCTACGAGTGCGTACATTTTTACACATCCTTAAAAAATGATTTCCCTAAACTTCTAAACTTTTTAACTGATACTTTCAATTGAATGATGGAAAAAAGTTGTACAAAAAGCAATTGACTACCTACCGTTAGGTAGCTAAACTCATAATATGAGTAATACAAAAGAAGAAATAATTCTGGCATTTCTCAAACTTAATTCAGAAAAAGGAAAAGCCAGCATTCAGGATATTGCAGAAGAAGTGGGAATAAGAAAAGCTTCTGTATACAGTCACTTTCAAGATTCAACAGACTTGGAAAGCCAGGCTCTTGAATATGGATTTGCAACTATAGATTCCAAGAGTTTTGACGTAAATTTCAAAGCAAAAGACAGTCTTGAACTGCTGACAAATCTTATTCACAGCTTTGCACAAGTTTTTGCCACCACCCCTGCCTGTTGGTACTATTCACTTCTGCTGCAGAACCGTTTATTCAATCCTCTTTATGAAGCACACTTCAAGAGGATAGACTTAATGCTCAATGCAAGAATTCAGGTTGCCTTGGAGTATTGTGTTCAAGAAAATTGGCTTGATATTGCCAATACAGACTACGCATCTATGTTCTTGTCATGTGCTATAAAAGAAAAACTTCCCGTTTGCGACTCAGATTGGGAGTTTGAAGAAATACCCCACCGCTTTTCCCTGTTGTTTAAACCTCACGTATCAGTTCAGTAAATATACAACATCCTCCTAGTTTTTTGAGCAATAGCACAAAAAAACAACATACATAATAGGAGGCTGTAAAAATGCTGGAAGAAGAATTGACTAGTCAAATAAATAAGTATTCAAAAATACTCAAAGCCACGGAATTAAAGTTTGAATCACTCCCAAAAGGAAATCTTCGTATTTCAAGAACCGGAAAGGAAATAAGGTTCTTTGTTACCATGCAAAATAATTTAAAGGAAATGTATGTTCCAAAGACCTCACCTATTCCTCAGAAACTTGCACAAGCAAAATACTTAGAAAAATCCATAAAAATTTTGGGCAAACTAATTACACAAATGAAGATTCTCAAAAAGAACCTGGAAAAACGTGAGCTTATTCAAGTTTATGAAAAAATGCACCCTCAAAGAAAAGCTTTTATCACTCCCATAGAACTGCCGGATAAAGAATACATAGAAACTTGGCAGCAAAAGCCATATTTAAAAAAAGGTTTTGAGGAACATGATATTTCTTATCTTACAAATAAAGGTGAGAAGGTAAGATCCAAATCAGAAGTCATAATCGCAAATGCTTTGAATTTCCATAAAGTTCCATACAGATACGAATATCCATTTGTAACAAAGTACGGTAAAACCATGTACCCGGACTTTCTGGTTCTTAACAAACGAACCAGAAAAGAATTCCTTTTTGAACACTTTGGAATGATGGACAACCCGGAATATTCTTCTTTGTTTTGTATTAAAATGAAAACTTATCAAGATGAAGGTTTTTATCCAGGAATCAACCTGCTGTTCACAACCGAGACATCAAAAGTTCCGATTGACACGCAAATCTTAAATAACCTTATTACAAAATTCCTGATAGAGTCCGTAAACTGGTGTAAATTCTGAAAACAAAAAAAGAGCCATACGCTCAACCTTCGGTTAAAATGTTAATAACCACAAAAACATTCGAAGGAGGAATGAAGATGGCTCAACTCAATTTTACACTGGACTACGA
>JAZLGI010000069.1:0-43058 GCA_045616225.1 Sphaerochaetaceae bacterium | reverse complement strand
ATGGCCGATGCTATGAGATGTTATAAGAAAATGGCTTACGGAGGAAAAAGAAATATTCGTAACACAAATGATCAGGCGATTTTCTCTCAATTTGAAGATGGTAGTTTTGTACAGTTTAGGCCAATATCAAGCTCTCCCGGTAGTCCTGCGGTGGAAGTAAGAGTTGATTTCTTAGATTCTGGGAAGATGCGAAAAATACATTTTGTAAAGAAATGAGGTATCTGTTATGTATAATAAAAAGATAAATGCTTGTTTGACTGATTCAATGCGAGATTTGTTATTATCATTGAAAGGCAAAACACTTAAATATATTGAATGCGTTCCTCTTAATGGCTGCCTTTTGGAAAACAACAGGGTTTTTGAGTCTGTAAGAATCAATATTGGAAAAAGCTCAATTGATATAACTAACAAAATACACCCAATTCCACAAACTGAAGAAGAAGAGAAATCAAATGACCTGGTAATGGAATATGGTTGGTTTGAGTGTTTTTTTAGAGAAAAAAATGAAGGGTATCTCTCTCCAATTCTTACCCAACAGCCTGTTAAATATTTAATTAATGAAAAGATTAACGATGTTATTATAGTATCAGATGAGATTACATCTAAAGATGGATATTGGGAGAATGCAGATAGAGCTATTTTAATTAGAACAGCAGAGAAACTGTACTCGTTTATCAGAAATGTTTACTGGGAAGATTCAATTTATATAAGAATTGGTGATAGTATTGAAGGACTTCCTTCTGAAAAAGAAATCTCTGAACAATTTGGAGATGTTAAGTTATCTGTTAAACGTAGCTTTATTTTTCTCTAAAGAAAAAGTGTATATGTAAGTAGCCAAGGCTAAAAACCTAGCTAAACAGGCAACCAGATATAAAGCCAGGAAAGGCAGAAAAACTACTTTACAAAGAATTAGTAATACACTATACTTCAAACATAGGGAACAAAGACATTTTTATGGAAATCATAGAAAGTCTTTGTTCTTTTTTTTGAGGTGTGTATGGAAAGCAAAGAACCTATAGCCGATATATCGGAATCAGAGATTAAGGAAAAGATTTACACAATCAGAGATGTGCATGTAATGCTGGATTCTGATTTGGCTGAGATTTACGGATATGAAACTAAAAACTTCAATAGGCAAGTCAAAAACAATATTGAAAAATTCCTAGAGGATATGATGTTTCAACTGACAAAAGAAGATATTATGTCTCTTTCAAGGTGCAAAAATTTCACCTTGAATAAACAAAATGGAAGAGGTCATAACATAAAGTATTATCCTTATGTTTTTACAGAACAAGGAATTTATATGTTAATGACTGTCTTGAAAGGAGATTTGGCCACTATACAGAGTTTGGCACTTGTAAGAGCTTTTAAACAAATGAAGGATTATCTTATTGACAATGCTGTAGTATTCCAACGTTTGGATAAGATTGAAATGAAGCAAATAGAATCGGATGAAAAGTTCAGACAAATATTTAAGAAGCTTGAAGAACCGAGAGAAAAGAATATAAAGCGATTTTAGTGATGGAAGTCACCTATTATTTCGGCCATATTCCAGTATTCCGGGGAGCCCTTCTGTAGATATAACGGTAATAAACCCAAATAGTTTAAGACCGTGGCAACGAATTCATTTTTTGAAAAAATAGGTGAGTATTATGAAATATGAGATAAATGCACAATTCAATGATGAAATGAAAGATATTTTATCTTCTATGAAGGGAAAAACATTAAAAGCTATAACAGGTGTATTTGATAATGGATTCAAACAGGTTTTCGGAAATATTAGACTAGTACTTGGACAATATGTTGTTGATATTGAGAACAATCTTTATCCAGTTGTATTACCATCGATGCAGGGTGGAGATTTTAATGCAGAATATTCAAAATTTACCTGTATTAAAAAGAATCAGAAAGATTTGTTTAAGCCTTATGCTGTGTCGAATCCGATATCATTTATGTTTTATGAACAAATTGATGACATAATGATTATTCGAGATGAAATAACAGTATCAAGTGGAGAGCATCATATAATAGATCAAGCTCTAGTTATTAAAACAAACAGCAATGCTTTCACAATTTCACGACCATGTTGGTGTATGGAACATATAAATATTCGTATTTCTGATAAAATTGAAGGTGTTATTTCAATTAAGGACGTCAAAGAGGATTGGAGTGGTGAAGGACAGTATCAGGTTGACGTTGGTAGGCAGTATATATTTCTTTGAACTTGAAGTGTATATGTAACAACAAAACAAAGAAAGGAAATTTATGAGTGTATTATTTGAAGATTTAAAAGAAGGTTTAGAACAGGCAATTGCTTATGAAAAGGGAAAGAGAAAGGATATCCATAACAATACGATAAGAAAAATCAGCATGAAGCCTGACTGGGTATTCAGTCCGCAACCTATGTACATCATCGGGACAAAGAACGAAGATGGTTCGCCTAATTTTTGTATTGTCACATGGCTTGGGTTTTCCTATGACGGAGGACCGAACATCATGATGACAATGGGTGGAACGAAGCTTACAAAAACCAACATTCTACGTGACAGGAAATTTTCAGCAAATTTAGTCTCAGAAGATAATCTGTGGCTTGCTGATTATTTCGGAAATACAAATGGAGAAGAAGGAATTAAAGGCTCCGTTTCTTACAGTTGCCAAGATGGCAAGTTTGTTGATGTTCCTGTATTGGATGAGTGTCACTGGACTTACGAGTGTGAAGTAACAAAGATAATCGAACTGGATGGCTCTCATCTGTTTTTAGCCTCAATAAAGAACATTCAAATAGACGAAGCATGCAAAACTATGGATATGAAAAAGATTGATTTACGGAAACTCCGTCCTGCAATTTATGCCCCATATAATTATTTTTCCATTGGAGAAAAACTGGGTGAAATGGGAGAGTGGGATTCTCATATCACACCCGAAGAATATATATAAACAGCCAAGGCTAAAAACCTAGCTAAACAGGCGCAGACAACCAGATATAAAGCCAAGAAAGGTAGATAAAATACTTTACAAATAGTTAGTAATATACTAAACTTTAAATATAGGGAAAAAAAGACATTTTTATTAGAATTTTTCTAGTAAGAATGTCTTTGTTTTTTTGTGAGGTAAGTATGGAAAACAAAGATGTCGTTAGTGTAATTTCTGAGACTGATATTAGAGAAAAGATTTACACAATCAGAGATGTGCATGTAATGCTGGATTCTGATTTGGCTAAACTATATGGGGTTGAAACGAGAACAATAAATCAAGCAGTAAAAAGAAACTTAGAACGTTTCCCTGAGTCATTTTGCTTTCAGATATCAGCTGAAGATATAGCGTGTTCAAGATCACAGTTTGTGACCTTGAATAAAGGAAGAGGCACAAATATTAAGTATTTACCACATGTCTTTACAGAACAAGGTGTTGCAATGCTATCTGCTGTTTTAAGATCTGGAATAGCGGTAAAAGTGAGTATTCAGATAATGGAAGCCTTTGTTTCTATGCGTCATTATCTTGTTGATAATAAGATTGTGTTTCAAAGACTTAATAATCTTGAATTAGGCTTATTGAAAACTAATGAGAAAGTGGATTCCTTATTCAAACAATTAGAAGATGGTAGAGAAAAGAAGGCTGCTTTGTTTTTTAAAGGTCAACTGTTTGATGCATTTTCATGTTTGTGGAACAGGGCCAATCTTTACAGGTAATTAACATGAATAATGCAGATGTTATGCAAAGATTCAATGAACTTTTGCTTGATATGTATGAGACAGGAGATAAAGAAAACCTGAAAAGGTTTCTCTATGAAAACGCAATTATAGGGATATTGACGAGTGTGTAATGCAATTTTCTACGCCATTAATAAATTATTTAAGATTTAGTTTAAGAGAATGACCGCTGCAGGTTTGTTTTCTTCAAGCATTAATCCAAAAACTTTTCCATTTGGAGTTTTGTCTTCTGTGATTGCAAGAGTATTTCCTTCATGCGCAGGGTTTTTGTAAAGAATTGATATATCTTGGATTTTGTTTTCTGTTAGACTTGATATAGGAAACAGACTCAAAAAGGCTCTTATGTAAGCTACGTTGTTCATGTGGTTTCCAACATCAATGTCCATTGAAGTGACTTTGTAAGTGCCTATTTGTTTTTGATTTTCGGTCAATGAGAATCTTGGAATTGAGCCAAATGAAACATCTTCTTCAAAGATTGGGAAGTCTGAATCAATTACATTTTGCATTTTTTCCAATGAGCCTGAGTTTATATTAAGAAATGCCCATTCTGTTTTGCCTTCTATCAGTATCTTTGATTTATTTGTCATTTTGTAGCATCTGTCAGAGGTATGGGATTTCATATTCATTGCCCAAGTAGAAATTTGTACTTCTTCTGCCATTTTTGGTCTTTCATAAAAATGGAAACGTGTTTTTGCAACAAGCCAGAAGAATCCTTTTTTCATTACTGTGGGTTGATCTGCTCCAAGTGAATAGCAGTGTGCTCCGGCGAAGTCCTGGAAAAGCCTGAATGTATCAAAAAGACCTAATCTCCCTTCATAGTCGCATTCTCCAGGTGTAATTATGTGATTTGTAGAAAACATTTTTTCTTTCACGATAAAACTTACTCCATTGTATGAATTATTTCCGGCAAAAGTTGTTTTTTCCTGCTCATTATGCCCGGCATGTCAAACATTCCGGTATTTAGTTTTGTATAAGGGAGCTTTACAAGGCATCTGTGTTCTGTAGTTAATAAAATGCTTTTTTCTCTGATTACGTCTGTAATCATTACCATTGCAATGTCCATACCGGAAGAGGTTTTGATATTTGATAAAGCTTCCAAGAAACAATTGCTGTAAGAATCTATGTCTTTAAGATTTGTTGTCTCACACTGACCAATTCCAAATTTCATTCCTTTTTCTGAATAAATCTTAAAATCTGCGTTAATAGCTTTTTCAGGATTTGCGGTTGCTAGGTTCTGAGTTCTGGAGAACATTTCCTGTCCAAACGAAAGAATATCATAAATGCCGGCTATTGCAGCTAAGGCTCCGGCTGAGATTCTGTCAATTGAAGTAGTGGTAGGTGATTTTAAAATTATTGTGTCTGCAATTATTCCGGAGAGAAGAACTTTGGCAGTGTCTTTATCAGGAACAATGTTGTTTCTTACAAACTGTTGATACACAATTGTGCAGGTACTTCCAAGGGGTTCTGCATCTATGAAAATAGGCTGATTTGTTTTTAAAGCATCCAGTCTGTGATGGTCAAGAATTTCTCTTACAGTTGCAGTTTCTATTCCTTTGATACTTTGGTTTTGTTCATTGTGGTCTACAAGAATAACATTGTAGGATGGTTTGTCCAAAAAACATCTTCTTGTTACAAAACCGGCATATTTCTCACCATCAAACACGGCTAAGCCTCTTAACTGTGAATCTGTCAAACGTTGTTTGCCATCATCAAAGAAATCTGTTGTTTGAAGAGGCATACCCTGAAGACCCATTATTGAAGATATTTCTGGAGCCATTCTAAGTCTTCTGAGAGCTTCTGCTGTTCCGAAAGAAGTAGCAAAAACCCATCCTTTGAATGAAGAGAAATCTGTATCTGAATCTAAGTCATCTGTAGAAACAATCAATGCAGGAATTTGCATTTTTACGACTTGTTTAATATGATCTTTTCTATTTCCCATTACAACAATGGAATTTGAATCTTTGTGCAGATAGTCACAAAATTCTTCAAGAGATGCAGCTCCTGCTATGAGGGACGCAGAGAAAGATTCGCTTGAACCTTTTTTTATTATTCTGGCATTTATGACTTTGCTTATGTTTTCTGCAGTAAAACTGTAAATTGGTTTTTCATCTGAATTATCTTTAAGAAACCATCCTGTGATATCATCTACGGAAAGCAGACCTTTGAATTGAGTACCGTCAAAAACGGGAAAAACTGAAGAAGCTGTTTCTGAGTATGCTTTTACCAATGTATAAATTGGTTCATGAATCTGAATTGTATCATTTGTGGCACGCATAACATCTGAAATCTTAGGGTGAACATCTCTCATATAAGGTGGAGGTGTTAATCCAAGGCTTTCAAAATGCTTTTTGACAGATTCTGTGAGATGACCGCATCTGACAGCTATGTATTCATGTTCTGAGTCAATCTTTTTCTTTAATTCTGCATAACCGTAGGCTGCACAGACACTATCCATGTCTGGGTTTCTGTGACCGGTAATAAAAACTTCTTTCATGGCTTTATGTTACATGTTAAGTCAAGGAATTACAATTGAAGCGGGTTATCTTAGTTGGTCTGACAAAGGGTGTTTATGTCCATTCTGAGCATATCTTTACAAATTGTTTTGATGTTCTGAAAAAACTCAATGTAATCTGGTTTGGTTATCCATTTAATTGAATCTAACTGTTTGTTTGTAATTGATAGCAATTCTTCTGTAATTAAAACTGTGTCTATATTTGCTTCTTTTTCCTGGGATTTTTCTATGACTTCTGCCCAATTAAAATTATTATTTTTTGAGATTGTCCACAAATCAACAGCGTCTTTAATTTCAAATCTTCCTACTAATGCACTCATTTTATTTGTTAGGATATTTTCAATTGAATCTGTATAAGAACAAAAGAGAGTTTTGCAAACTTTTCCAAAATGAACCGGAACATCATTTACAAAGTCTATTTTCATGGTTTGGTCAGTATGTGGTATCATGAGTTGAATGGCTATGTAGTTTTCTGTTACAGTCAAATTGTTTTTGTCGTAATCAATTCCATTTGAAATAATAGAATCTATTACGTTTTCAGATTCTTTGATGAATGTGCTTGAATCATTGCAGAAAAAATCTAAATCATCTGAGTATCTAATAGGGTAATAGCCTCTGTTAAGAGCTGTACCTCCTGTCAGATAAAAGTTTTCTATATAAGGCTCTGCTGCTTTCAGAACTTTGTTCTGGAACGGGTATAGGATTTCCTGATAAAACACTGTAGACATAGTCAAACTTACTCCTTAATTGCGGAACAATCATTTTTCTTACAGTTCCGTCGTTCATTTTCAGACAAGTATCAATACCCCATAACTTTACAACTTCCTGCCATTTAAGGTACTGAAATGATCTTGCAAACCATTGTTTTGCGTTTTGAGGTTCTTGGGTTATCAATTTAAGAATATCTTCTGTTTTGATGCTGTAATCCCAGTTCAGTTTTTTTATTAAAGATTCTTTCTGTTCTTTTGAAAGGATTGGGGTGTATTCTATTGGTTTTGATAATGAAATTTGTTTTTTTGAAAGCAATTTTAAAAGTGTAGTTGCTGCGCCGTCAGGTTCTCTGCGGCCTTGTTCCCAATTTCTTAAGGTTCCTATGCTTATTCCTATAAAATTTGAAAATTGCTGTTGAGTCATGTTGTATTGTTCTCTGATGGCAATAATTGCCATGGGATTAAATTTTGTATTAAAATCAAGATTCATAAATAAAATATACGTCAATGACGTACAATGAACAAGAGTTTTTTACAGGCAAGGCAAGAATGCTTTTCAAGGAATTAAAATTGAAGCGGGTTATCTTACAAGGTTATCTGACAAACCGGTCAATGTATTCATGCATCTGATTTCTTATTGTTTTTATTTCTTCTGTTGAATTTGCAAATAAAGAGGCAGGGTTTATTTTCAGGGCGTTGCAAAGCTTTAAGACTGTTGTTATTGTTGGAATTCGTTTGGCATTTTCTATGTAAGCAATCATGTTTTGTGACACACCGGAAGCTAATGATAAATCCAACTGAGAAAGCTTTTGTTCCTCTCTGATTTCTTTGAGTTTAAGACATACTTGCTTTACTTGTTCCTCAATACTCATGTGATTATTATGGTTAAATTCTGTGATATAAACAAAGTAATTAAGTATTGTAAAATAAGTAAATATAGTGATATTATGTAAAACACACGGAGATTTGTTTATGAAAAAATTTTTAATTCTTTGCATGGTTGCAATGATATTTTTAAGTTCTTGTTCTTGGTTTGAACCAAAAGAAGATTCTGCACAACAAAAGGATGAAAACAAAAATATAAAAGCAATTGATTCTCTTTCTTCTTATTCTTCCATAGGAGCAGGTTTGGTAAATGAAGATAGCAGGGCTTTTGGTAATGGAAAGATGAAAATGCTTGGAATTAAAAAACATTCCGGTGAAGCTTCTGTTATTCATTTTGTTAATGAAAACGGTAATGTAATATCTGAAGACCATTATTTTACTGCTTCATTAACAAGTGATACTTTTTCTTTTTATAAAATAATGTTCAAAGATATTGGTTACATTGATTTTGCATACGAAGGAAACAACTTTGAAGCTGCAGCAGGGGAACTTTACTGCCTAAATAATGAAAATGGTAGTATTTACAAATTGGAAGGCGTTCAATCTATGAATGCAGGCTTTGGAGAATATGATTGTTATAACAATGTCTTTGTTGGTTCTTTTAAGTTCCAGACAGGGGAAACTCTTCTATGTAAAGTGTATGTTGACAATGGAGAACTGAAGATTGAGAAAAAGTTAAATCTTGATGACTTTCCTGAATTTAAACATATTTTCATGGATGCCAAAGAAAACATTTTTGCATACGACGATACTTACTTAGATAATATTTACCATTGGGGATTCCCTGTGAAATACATTCTGTCAAATAATGATAAAGTTTATTCTGTTCCAAATTTTTTATGTATGCTTGGATTCAACAGGGTTGTTTATAATGCAACTGGTCAATACCAATATGGACATGGGGAACGTCCTGATGAAAACAATGTTCAAACAATGAAGGCTTTATTGGAAAAGCATTATCTCATAGAAACTGGTACTAAGGCTGGAGAGTACAGTGTATTGAATTCTAATTTTTTTGATGTAGAACCTCTTGAGGATGGAAAAATAAAAGTTACTGCAAAGAGTGAAGGTTATGATGCGCAATTTAACGGTGTATGGAATCCGGTATTCAAAGATATAGACTTGGCTGTTACAGCAGATTTTATTCCACCTGAGTTGGCAATTGAACATTGGAACTCCTGCATGCATGGACCATATATGAACTGGGGATATTCTAAATTATTAGGCAATGATGGAGAAACATATTATTACATTACAAGGTGTCATACTCAGAATGGGATCGAATATACGAATTATGTGAATAAAATCACTTTTACAAATAAGGATCATTCTACATACACAATGGAGGATGTAGGGGACAGTAATAGAGATTCTACTTGGGGCGATTACATTACGGATGATTTTGCTTATGGCAATGGAAAGATTTTCTATTTAAGATCAAATGTTTTGAGAGTGGTTGATTTGAAAAATGAAACTAACACTGTTTTTGCCAATCCAATTATTGTGAGATATCATTCAATTGAAAGAGCAGACAACAATGAAGTTATGTTTGTAGGAACAAATACTTCTGCTGAAAAAATGTATTACAAGATAAATACAGATACTATGGAAATTTCTTTGATAGGAACAAATCCAACATTTAGTTCTGTTTCTTTTCATCCTATAAGCGTAACAGATTGACGTTTTAAGCGGAGAATTACTGATATACGGATTTTTTTTCATATATCAGTAATTTTTCATTTCTAAATGCAGTTTTGAATGCAAATGATGTCCAAATTATCCTAAATTCAGGCTTTTTTAATAAAAACTTGCATATATTCTTAAACAAAGCTACTGAATTTACTGATATTTACTGATATACAGATTTTTTTTCATATATCAGTAATTTCTGTTAAAATGAAGTGTGAATGCCAGTCAAAACCCGTTTCGCAGTAAAAATTTCCGGAAAGCTTATTGCCCCAACAGTAAAACCTAAGAGCAATTATTCAGAGGGTGCTTCAAGGAATTACAATTGAAGCGGGTTATCTGCTATTATTAGGGTATGAAGTACAAAGCAGTTTGTTTTGATGTAGACGGAACTCTGTATCCTCCAAGGGAAATGCATAAGCGTCTTTTTAAGATATGGGTTTTGCATCCGGTATTTGTATTAAGATACATGAAAATGAGAAAAGTTCTCAGAAAGAGACAGGATGATTTTGAAGATTCTATGACACTAAGACAAAGAGAAGCTTCTATCCTTGGATGCTCGGAAGAAAAGCTAAACAAGTGTTTTTATAATCCGCTAAAGAGAGAATATGAAAAGATAGAGCCGTTTGACGGGGTCAGGGAAACGTTTTTGTGGCTAAAAGAAAACGAAATTAAAATAGGAGTTTTTTCCGATTTCCCTTTGTTTGACAAATTGTTTTTGCTAGGTATTTCTGATTTGGTAGATGTGAGCATTTGCAGTGATGATGTAGGATTTCTCAAGCCAAGTGTTCACCCATTTGAAAATTTATTATATAAATTAGAAATAGAGCCGTCTCAAATGCTTTATGTTGGAGATGAGCCAAAAAAGGATATGGCCGGAGCTGCTGAAGCCGGAGTGGATTCATACTTGGTCGGAGACTGGAAAAGCTTTGACCGGTACATCAAGGAGTTATGATGGATTTTTCTATTGGGGATAGTTCTGTTTTGATTTCTGTTTTTTTATTCCTCGTTACTATGGTCATCATGTTTATCATGAGGATGTCAGATAAGAAGAATTTCAGACTTCCAACCATAAAAAAAATGGCAGAAAAGTATGAGAGTGAAATGGATAGAAGTTGCCAATCCTTCAGACAGGAAGCAATGGATACAGAAGATAAGATTTCAAAGAAAATTGTTGAAGTGAACAATCTTGTTAATTCTGTTAATTCTCAGATAAAGGATATTTCATCTTATTCAGATGATATGGCAAAGCTACGTTCTGCAATGAAAACCTTTCATGAGGCTCTTGACGGACTTGCTAGACTTTCTGCAAATGCAGATGAAAAAGTTGCCGAAGTAACTCAGGATACAGAGCGTCTGGAATCTGTTAGAAATGAGATTGAGCAGTTCAGAAGAGAGATGCAGGAAGCAGATGAAAGACTGTCCAGTCATGAACAGCGTGTTATTGAATTGGAAAGATCTTCTATGGATAAAGTTGAACTTGCAGTAAACAATGTGAGTTCACAGTTGGAAGATGCCATTCTCACTATTACAAAGAAACATAACGAAACAATAGAAAACGCAAATGAAGAAATAGAAAGAATTTCCAATCAGAAAATCAGCTTTGTTGAGACTTCACTTGAAAGCACCAGAGCTTCTGTAGAGAAAAACCTCTATAATTTTGAAGACAGACTTGAGACATTTAAGAAAGTTTCTGAGATTTTGTCTTCCGGAGGAAAAGAGATACTTTCAAACATTTGTGAAAGAAGTTCTGAAATGCTGTTGGCTTCTGAAACAGTTGAAAGTCTTGTACAACAACGGGACAAATTGGAAAAACAAATTGCAGACCTTTCTGAGCTCAAACGCCTTGAAGAAGATAACATTGCAATTGCCAGAAAAGAATATGACAGACTTACTTCATCAGTAAACAACACTCCAAAGGAAAACGATATAAAAATACAGAATTTTGAAGTTCCTGTTTTCAGCACTCCTGACATTCCAAAGACCGAAGAAAAACAAGAAGAGCCTGTGATTAAGCCTGTTGATTATTCAAGAACTCCGGAAACAAAGGATGAATATAAAGAATATTACGGCAAAGAAGAAGTTGTGACTTTCGACAACTGATTTGACTCTTTCTCAAAAGATAGTTAATTTTTACCGAGAAAAATTGAAGAGGGAAAAACGTGTCAAAAGACAAAGCAAAAGAAAATAAAAAAGAAGAGATTAAAGAAGAAGTAATTGAAGAGACAAAGGTAGAAACTGCTGAAGAAGAAAAAGAACAGGAAGTTTCTCAGGAAGAAATTCTTCAATCAAAAGTTGATGAACTTAATGCTCAGGTTGCAGATTTAAAAGATCAGATGCTCAGACGTCAGGCCGAGATTGAGAACTACAGAAAGAGAGTTCAGAGAGAAAAAGAAGATGCCGTAAAATTTGCCAATGAGAAACTCATAAAAGATTTACTGGAATTCATTGATAATCTTGAAAGAGCTATAAACGCCGGCAAAAACTCTTCTGATGTAGAATCACTCATCAAAGGTCTTGAAATGGCACAGAATCAACTTTATTCAATGCTTGATAAAAACTGGGGATTGAAAGCAATAGAATCTGTAGGGAAAGACTTTGACCCACTTTTACATGAAGCATGTATGCAGACAATTGATGAGAGTTTGGAAACAGAAACCGTGGTTGAGGAATTTCAGAAAGGATATTCCCTTCACGACAGAGTAATAAGACCTGCAAAAGTTAAAATTGCAAAACCTTGTTGACGAATTATCGGGCACTATGTAAATTAGCTTCAGATATAAGAATACAGCCACTTAGGAGAATATAGAAAATGGGAAAAATTATTGGAATTGACTTGGGCACAACAAACAGTTGCGTAGCAGTCATGGATGGTGCAGAACCTATTGTTATTGCAAACAGTGAAGGACAGAGAACAACTCCTTCTATTGTTGGTTTTACCGCAAAGGGAGACCGTCTTGTAGGACAGCCTGCAAAGAACCAGATTGTAACAAACGCAGAGAATACAATTTTCTCTATTAAGAGATTCATGGGAAGAAAGTACCGCGAAGTACCAGATGAACTCTCAATGATTCCTTATAAAGTAAAAAGCGGAAGCAACGATACTATTAGAGTTGATATCCGCGGAAAAGAATACTCACCGGAGGAAATTTCTGCAAACATTCTTCAGAAAATGAAGAAAACTGCAGAGGATTATCTTGGAGAGACAGTATCAGAAGCAGTTATTACAGTTCCTGCTTATTTTAATGATGCTCAACGTCAGGCAACAAAAGATGCCGGAAAGATTGCCGGTCTTGAAGTAAAGAGAATTGTCAACGAACCTACAGCTGCTGCTCTTGCCTATGGTTTTGGTAAGGACAATTCAAAAGATGAGAAAATTGCTGTTTACGACCTTGGTGGCGGAACATTTGATATTTCTATTCTTGAACTTGGAGATGGTGTTTTTGAAGTAAAATCTACAAACGGCGATACACACCTTGGTGGAGATAACTTTGACCAGAGAATTATTGAGTGGATGGTTTCTTCATTCAAACAGGAGACAGGAATTGACCTTTCAAAGGACAAAATGGCTCTTCAGAGACTTAAGGAAGCTGCAGAAAAAGCAAAAATAGAGCTTTCTTCTTCTACATCAACAGAAATTAATCTTCCGTTTATCAGTGCAGATGCAACAGGTCCTAAACATCTTCAGATGACTCTTTCAAGAGCTCAGTTTGAACAGATGGTAGATGACCTTATTGAGAGAACAAAAATTCCTTGCCAGAATGCTCTTAGAGATGCAGGTCTTTCTGCTTCTGATATTGACGAAGTCATTCTTGTTGGTGGCTCAACCAGAGTTCCAAAGGTACAGGAAATTGTAAAGCAGCTCTTTGGCAAAGAACCACACAAGGGAGTAAACCCGGATGAAGTAGTTGCAATGGGTGCTTCTATTCAGGGTGGAATTCTTGGCGGAAGCGTCAAAGACATTCTTCTCCTTGACGTAACTCCTCTTTCACTTGGTATTGAAACACTTGGAGGAGTCACAACAAGACTTATTGAGAGAAATACAACTATTCCTACAAGAAAGAGCCAGATTTTCAGTACTGCTGCAGACGGACAGACTGCCGTAAGTATTCATGTTCTTCAGGGCGAAAGAGAAATGGCTGCCCAGAACAGAACACTTGGAACATTTGACCTTGTTGGAATTCCGGCAGCACCGCGTGGAGTACCGCAGATAGAAGTTACATTTGATATAGACGCAAATGGTATTGTTCACGTTTCTGCAAAGGATTTGGGAACAGGTAAAGAACAGAGTATTCAGATTCAGAGTTCAAGCGGACTTGCCAAGGAAGAAATAGATAAGATGGTTAAGGAAGCAGAGATGCACGCAGAAGAAGACAAGAAAGAAAGAGAGAAGATTGATACACGCAATACAGCAGACAGTCTTGTCTATTCTACAGAAAAGTCACTTAAGGACTACGGTGATAAAATTTCTGCAGCAGATAAGAATTCTGTTGAAGCAGCTCTTGCAGATCTTAAGGCTGTTCTTGCAAATCAGAGTGCTTCAACTGAAGAAATAAAGGCAAAGATGGATGCACTTCAGCAGTCTTCATATAAGCTTGCAGAGGAAATGTACAAGAATGCAAATCCTCAGGGCGCTACCGGTGCAGGCCCTCAAGATGGACCTCAGGGACCAACCCAGAATGATCCGGACAAGGGTTCTGACAATGATGACTTTGAGGTTGTCAACTGATTTATCATTAAAACATGAATTTGAGCCGGTCCAAGTGACCGGCTTTATTGTCAATGAATTGAAATTTTGTTAATTTAGTCACGGATACTAATATGGCAAACAAAAGAGATTACTATGAAGTTCTGGGTGTATCAAAGACAGCTACACCGGAAGAGATAAAAAAAGCTTACAGAAAGCTTGCAATTGAGAACCATCCGGACAAGAATCCGGGAAACAAAGAAGCAGAAGACAGATTCAAAGAAGCAACAGAGGCTTATGAAATTCTTTCTGATGAAACAAAGAGAAGAAACTATGACCAGTTTGGATTTGCCGGTGTTGACGGAAATCAAGGCTTTGGCGGAGCTGCTTACAGAGACTTCTCTGATTTGTTTGGCGGTTCAAATGGCTTTTCAAGCATTTTTGAAGACTTGTTTGGAGGTTTTGGTTTTGGTTCTTCATCCCGCAGTACAAGAAGTACACGTTCATCAGGACAGAATCTGAGGTATAACCTTGAAGTAGATCTTGAAAACCTTGTAGAAGACTTCAAAAAAGAAATTACATACTCAAGACTTGTTCAGTGTGACCAGTGTCATGGCAGTGGAAGTAAAAAAGGCGTTTCCGGACACAGAACCTGTCCGTCATGCGGTGGTAGAGGTCAGATAAATCAGTCAAACGGTTTTTTTTCAATGGCAAGGACGTGTCCAAACTGTCAGGGACAGGGATTTATTATTGATGAACCATGTTCTTCATGTCGTGGAACAGGAACAGTCAAGAAGAGCCAGACCGTAAAAGTTAAAATACCTGCAGGTATTGAGAACGGAACAGATATAATTGCCGGAGGACTTGGAAGTGCCGGTCCTAACGGTCTTCCTGCCGGTGACTTGTATGTAAGAGTGCTTGTAAAACCGCATAAATACTTCTACAGAGAAGGTTCTGATCTTTTGGTAAGAATACCGGTTTCCATGACTCAGGCTGCTTTAGGTTTGTCTGTTACTATCAAGGGAATTGACGGAAAAGACGTAAAAGTAGATATTCCGGCAGGAATACAAAGCGGAAAAAGAGTTCGTATCAAGGGATTGGGAATGCCAAAATACAGATCAGAAGGTCTGCGTGGTGATCTTTATGTAGAATTTAACATAGAGACTCCAAAGCATCTTGGACTTAAAGCAAAGAAAATAATGCAGGAACTCTCGGAAGCAATGGGTGAGAACACAACACCTTCTCCGCTTCCATTGGAAGGTTAATAATGGGCGATAAAATTACAGGAATCCATGCAATAGAAGAAGCTCTTAAGAATGCGGCAGCGGGAAGCACTCTGTACCTTCTCAGAGGAGACAGGAGAAACAGCAATCTGGAGTTTAAGGCTCAGGCCAACGGAAAGACTGCTGTAAAAAAAGTAAGTGACGCAGAACTTGTCAAAATTTCCGGTACAGAAGACCACAGAGGTGCAGTTTTGGATCTTGGATCCAGAAGTTCTTCTTCAAAAGGAGGAAGAATAAAAGAAATTTCTGTTATTGATTTTTGTAAGAGCTTAAAAGAAGGCGAGAAGGCTCTTGTTCTTGCTTTGGATGAAATAACAGATCCTCATAATCTTGGGGCTATTTTAAGAAGTGCAGACCAGTTTTCTGCTTCTCTTATTATTGTGCCTGAAAGAAGAAGTGCATCTGCAAATGAGACTGTCATTAGGGTGTCATCCGGTGCTGCACAATACATAACAATGGCTACTGTTACAAACCTTGCAAGAGAATTAGATGTTCTGAAAGATTATGGATTTTGGGTTTACGGTGCAGATATGAACGGAGATAATTCATATAATCTTGATTTCTCAGACAGGGCAGTCATTGTCATGGGAAGTGAAGGTAGCGGAATGCGTTCTCTCATAAGACAAAAATGTGATCATATGGTATCTATTCCAATGACAGGACATATAGATTCACTTAATGTATCTGTTGCTGCCGGAATTCTCATGTATGAATACAGAAGAAACAAATAATAAATTTAAAAGATACAAGTGTCTGTAAAATACGGACACTTTTTTTATTTTTGTTCTTAATTTTGCATAAAAGTTCAAGATTTATGCATTTTTTTGAATCAAGTATTGAAAACATCCCAAATTTAATTTAGCTTGTTAAACAAATTCTTTTAAGGAGTAAGATTATGAAAAAAGCTCTTATAATCATGTTGGCTCTTATTCTTGCTTCATCTTGCGTTTTTGCAAATGGTGCTAAAGAAGAAGTTAAGGCAACATCTAAAGGATATCACATTGGTATCGTAACAGGTTCTGTATCTCAGTCAGAAGATGACCGCCGTGGAGCAGAAGCTTTCCAGGCTAAGTATGGTGAAGATATTGTTAAACTCGCAATCTATCCAGATAACTTCACAGAAGAACTCGAGACAACAATTCAGACAATCGTAAACCTTTCTGATGATCCTGCAATGAAGGCTATCATTGTAAACCAGGCAGTTCCTGGAACAACAGAAGCTTTCAGACAGATTAAGGAAAGAAGACCTGATATCATCTGTCTCGCAGGTGAAGCTCATGAAGATATTCCTGAGATTGCAAGTGCTGCAGACCTCGTTGCAAACAACGACTTCGTAAGCCGCGGATATCTTATTATCAAGACAGCTCACGATCTTGGATGTGATACATTTGTACATATTTCATTCCCAAGACACATGGCTTATGAAACAATGAGCCGCCGTGTTGCTATCATGAGAAAGACATGTGAACAGTTTGGTATGTCATTTGTTCTTGAGACTGCTCCGGATCCGACAACAGACGTTGGTGTAGCAGGTGCTCAGGCTTACATTCTTGAAAAGGTTCCAGAATGGGTAGCAAAGTATGGAAAGAAGGCAGCTTACTTCTGTACAAATGATGCTCATACAGAGCCACTTCTTAAACAGCTTCTCACATACGGTGGATACTTTATTGAAGCAGACCTTCCAAGCCCACTTATGGGATATCCTGGAGCATTGGGACTTGACCTCACTGCAGAAGCAGGCGACTTTGCAAAGATTCTTGCCAAGGTTGAAGATGCTGTCGTAAAGCAGGGTGGTGCAGGAAAGTTCGGAACATGGGCATTCAGCTATGGTTACACAGTTTCTGCAGGTCTTGCAGAGCATGCTAAGAACGTTATTGAAGGAAAGAGCGAGCTTCTTGACATTGATGACCTTTCAAAGGCTTATGCAGTTTATTCACCAGGTGCTAACTGGAACGGAGCAAACTATGTTAATGCAGATTCAGGCGTTAAGACAGCTAACTGCTTCCTCGTATACCAGGATACATACATCATGGGAAAAGACGGCGACAAGTATATGCACGCTACAGAAGCAACAGTTCCAGATTGGGCTTACACAACAAAGTAAGTTTAACAGATATTCTGTTGTTACAGGCAGAAGGGGAAGGGAGTTTGTCCCTTCCTCCTTTTCTGTCGTTAAAAACGAATCACCATGGGAATCCATGGCGGTTTGTTTTTAATATAATAAATAATTCACACACAGGTGGTATTTATGTCTAATGAAAAAACTCCTTTGCTTGAAATGAGAAATGTCAGTAAGGATTTCTTTGGAAACAAGGTCTTAAATGACATTAATTTCAAGCTTGAAGAGGGACAGGTGCTGGGACTCGTAGGAGAAAACGGTGCCGGAAAGTCTACATTAATGAAAATTCTCTTTGGAATGAATGTTATCAATGAGACCGGCGGATACGGTGGAGATGTTATCATTAACGGAAAAACAGTTCACTTTAACTCTCCTTTTGATGCATTGGCTTCAGGAATAGGAATGGTTCACCAGGAATTCTCTTTGATTCCCGGCTTTACAGCTACAGAAAATATTCTTCTTAACAGAGAGCCTCAGAAGTACAACGTATGTTCAGAAGTGTTTTCAGACAGATTAAATGTTCTTGACCGCAAGGATATGGACAAACGTTCTGCAGAAGCAATTGAAAAGCTTGGTGTAAAGATAGATCCAAACATGGTCATAAGTGAAATGCCGGTTGGACATAAGCAATTTACAGAAATTGCAAGAGAACTTTCCAAGGAAAACATGAAGCTTTTGATTCTTGATGAGCCTACTGCTGTTTTGACAGAGAAGGAAGCAGAAGCCCTTCTTGAGTCAATTAGAAATATGTCAAAACGAGGAATAGCAGTAATCTTCATTACCCACAGACTTCAGGAAATTCTTAACGTCTGTGACAAGGTTCTTGTAATGAGAGACGGTCTCATTGTCAATGATGTTCCTGCTTCAGAAACTTCAGTTGAAGAGATAACCAAGTGGATGGTAGGAAGAAAAGTTGATGTTTCAAGAGACACAAGTACAAAATCAAACGGCACTGACAAAATTGCAATGTCCATCAAAAAACTTTGGGTTGATATGCCGGGTGAAATTGTAAGAAATGTAAATCTTGACGTATATGAAGGTGAGATTCTTGGAATAGGAGGTTTGGCAGGTCAGGGAAAACTTGGTATCCCAAACGGAGTCATGGGTCTATATCCTGCCGGAGGTACTGTTGAACTTGATGGAAAACAGATTCCTTTGAACAATCCAAGAGCCTGTCTTGATTCTTCTTTGGCCTTTGTTTCCGAAGATAGACGTGGAGTTGGTCTTTTACTTGATGAGTCATTGGAGTGGAATATTGCTTTCCCTGCAATGCAGATTCAGAACAAATTTCTCAAGAAATATCTTGGAGGTCTTATTAAGTGGCGTGATGAGAAGGCTATTGAAAAGGTTACTCAAGATTACATAAAACTTCTGCAGATTAAGTGTACAAGTTCAAAGCAGCCGGCAAAGGAACTTTCCGGTGGAAACCAGCAAAAAGTTTGTCTTGCAAAGGCTTTTGCACTTACTCCAAAATTCCTCTTTGTTTCTGAACCTACCAGAGGAATTGACGTTGGTGCAAAGACTCTTGTTCTTGATGCATTAAGAGCTTTTAACAAAGAGAACAAGGTTACTATTGTTGTTATTTCTTCTGAGTTGGAAGAACTCAGACTTGTTTCGGACAGAATAGCAATTGTTTCCGGTGGTAAGGTTGCAGGTATTCTTCCTGCATCTGCTCCAAGTGAAGAGCTTGGAAAGCTTATGGTCAGCAACGTAAAGTGAGGGGTTTATGTCAGAAACAGTTTTAAACAATGTTACATTTTCAGATAAACTGAGAAGCTTTGCAAAGTCTTTTGGCCTTCCTAGATTAATTATTGCAGGCTTTCTTCTTGTTTTGTTTATTGTAGCTCCTTTTGTAGGTGCAAATTTCTTTACTCAGCTGAGTAATACTGCAAACCGTTTTTCATGGAACGCAGTTATGGTTCTTGCAATGGTTCCTATGATTCATTCCGGATGCGGTTTGAACTTTGGTCTTCCTTTGGGAATTATCAGCGGACTTTTGGGAGCAACTCTTTCTATTGAATTTGGGTTCACAGGTTTTGCAAGTTTTTTAATGGCTATTGTGCTTGCAACTCCGTTTGCACTTCTTCTTGGAGCAGGATACGGTTGGCTTTTGAATAAAATCAAAGGCGGAGAAATGATGATTGCAACTTATGTAGGATTTTCTGCAGTCTCTTTCATGTGTATGATGTGGCTGCTTCTTCCTTATCATAGTCCTACCATGGTTTGGGGATATGCCGGAAAAGGACTGAGAACAACAATTTCTCTTGAAGGTTTCTACAACGGAGTATTGTCAAATTTCCTGAAAATTGAGATTGGTCATTTCTCATTCCCTACAGGTGCAATTTTATTCTTTGCTTTGCTTGCAGTAGCAATGTGGGCTTTCCTTCATACGAAAACCGGTACAGCTATGACAGCTGTAGGATCAAACCCTACATTTGCTATGGCTGCAGGTATTAACGTAGACAGAATAAGAATGCTTAGCGTTATCATGTCTACATGGCTTGGTGCAATTGGAATTCTTGTTTACGAACAGGGATTTGGTTGGATTCAGTTGTATATGGCTCCGTTTAATATGGCTCTTCCTGCTGTTTCTGCAATCCTCATTGGAGGAGCATCTGTAAATAAGGCCAGTATTCTTAATGTTATTGTGGGAACATTCCTCTTCCAGGGTATTGTTACAATGACTCCAACTGTAATAAACAATTTGATGATTATCATTACTGGCGAAGGCCTTGATATAAGTGAGGTTATAAGAGTCATAGCTTCTAACGGTATGATTCTCTATGCACTTACAAGAAAGACGGAGGCAACAAGATGACAAAGAAACCTTTTGACTTTGTAGAATTTGTGAGAAACAACCTTGTTCCTCTTATGTTTGTTGTTATTTGTGCTGTTTGTATTCCTATATCAGGATTCTCTTTTAACTATCTTCTTTCCGAGATAATTACAAGAATAGGAAGAAACAGTTTTCTTATTCTTTCCCTTCTTATTCCTATTATGGCAGGAATGGGTCTTAACTTTGGTATGACTTTGGGTGCAATGGCGGGTGAGATTGGTTTGATTTTTGTATCGGACTGGAGAATTTACGGAATTCCTGGAATGATTTTGGCTATGATTATTTCTATTCCTATTTCAATTCTTTTGGGATGGGTTTGCGGTTCTATCATGAACAAAGCAAAGGGAAGAGAAATGATTACCGGTTATATAATGAACTATTTTATCAACGGTATTTACCAGTTGATAGTTCTTTTTGCCATGGGCTCAATTATTCCAATTAAACATTCTGATATTCTTCTTCCTAGAGGATACGGCATTAGAAATACAGTTGACCTTATTAACATGAGACAGAGCCTTGATAATCTCATTGCAATTAGGATTGGCGGTGTAAAGATTCCTATGATGACTTTTATCATCATTGCGGGAATGTGTCTTTTTATTGTCTGGTTCAGGAAGACAAAGCTTGGACAGGATATGAGAGCTGTTGGACAGGATATGGAAGTTGCAAGAGCTGCAGGTATTGCAGTTGAGAAGACAAGAATTATTTCTATTATTATGTCTACTGTTCTTGCCGGCTTTGGTATGATTATCTACCTTCAGAATATTGGTTCTCTTACAACATATACAGCTCATTCTCAGATTGGAATGTTCTGTATTGCAGCACTCCTTGTGGGAGGCGCTTCTGTTGACCATGCATCTATAGGAAATGTTTTCTTGGGTGTTACATTGTTCCACCTTATGTTTATTGTTGCTCCTTCAACCGGTGCAAAGATTACGGGTGATTCAATGATTGGTGAGTATTTTAGAGTATTTGTTTCTTATGGTGTAATTACGGTTGCCCTTACAATGTATGAGACAAAGAAACGCCGTCAAAAGAGTATGGCAGGTAAAGAACTTGCAGCTGCACAGGAAGAGGAGGCTTAATAATGAAATTTGACAGAAAATTCTTTTTCAGAGCTGCTACTATACTTTTGCTTCTTCTTATTGCAGTTCTTATGTTTATTGTAGGACGCGGACACAAAGTTTACTTTGACAACAAAGTCTACAGTCAGGATGGAGTTGAGTTTGCAACACCTTATAAAGTAGAAGTTTATGTTAAGGGTAATGATGTCCAGAAGTTATATACACGAGAAAGAGGTGAATCTGTTATCAAGGGACAAAAACTTAAGGTAAAACTTGATATTACAGATAAAAAAGGTGGTTCAGAGAGAACTGAATCTTATGTAATAAGAATTCCATATTCATTAGATGGTGCAGTTATTAACCTTCCTGCTCTTTTGAATGGACTTGGAGCAGATAAGTACTTAACGGAGTTTGTATCTCTTGCAATAACTTCTGAAGCAAAAGATGAAGAAGTAGTGCTGACAGATGATTTTTCAATGAGCGGAATGTGATGAACACAGTTTATTGAACTTGCAAGGCTGCAGCTTTTGTTGCAGCCTGTTCTTTTTGAGTTGACCTATGGGAAAACCCATGTTAAATTATTTTTACAGTCTTTGACTGTCATACTAATTATAATCAATGAAAAGGATTGTGCCTCATGAGATTATTTGACACACATTGCCACTTAGGACTAATACATGATGATCAACTGGAACAGTTGATGGCCGTGCAATATGCAAAAAGAGCTGGAGTTGCCCATATTGTCTCAATTTGCAACAGCCTTACAGATTGGGAACAGATATACAACAATTTGAAAAGTGCAAGAAATGTTTTTCACGCAGTTGGAGTTTCTCCTACAGAGAGCGGAAATCTTATTTCCGGTTGGGAAACAAAAGTAATGGAGTTCCTTAAACTTGACAGGGTTATTGCCGTTGGCGAAACAGGTCTTGATTATATGAAAGGATTTGGGGCAAAGAATGTTCAGGTAGAGCTTTTCCTGAAACACCTTGAAATTGCAAGAAGAACAGACAAACCTGTTATTATTCATAATAGAGGTGCTGCAGAAGATATTCTTGATATTCTCAGAACTCATATTCCTGATAAAGGTGCTATTTTCCACTGTTATTCAGAGAATTGGGATTTTGCTTCAAGAGCTCTTGAGCTTCCTGTT
The DNA here is from genome assembly GCA_045616225.1 of Sphaerochaetaceae bacterium. Taxonomy (GTDB): domain Bacteria; phylum Spirochaetota; class Spirochaetia; order Sphaerochaetales; family Sphaerochaetaceae; genus JAZLGI01. The sequence goes on along the minus strand of JAZLGI010000069.1, from coordinate 20,416 downwards.
TACTTCTCATTTGCAGGAAATATTACATATAAGAACATCAGAAATCTTACGGAAACTGTACAGAAACTTCCTGATAACAGACTTCTTATTGAGTCAGAGTCTCCGTTTATGGTTCCTGCAAAATATACAAAGAGAAGAAATAAACCGGAATATTTGCCAGAGACGCTCAAAGCAGTAGCAGAGATAAGAGGCAGAGATCCTGAAGAAATGGCAGAAATCATTTACCAGAACAGCCTTAACGCATTCCATCTTCCGCAGGAGTGATATGTCTCTTTATCATGGGCTCTCAATAGGAAATCTGCAACTTGAAGGCAATTTATTCTTGGCTCCTTTAGCCGGTTACACGGACAAGGTATTCAGGGAAGTGTGTCTTAAACGTGGAGCATCTCTTGCCTATACTGAAATGGTAAGCTGTGAAGGGGTTGCGAGAAACAGTGCCAATACTGTTATGCTCATGGAAAGAGCTAAAGGTGAAAAGAATCTGGCTGTTCAACTTTTTATGCCGGACAGCAGTGTTGCAGAAAGGAGTATAGAAGGAGTTCTTAAATATAAACCTCAGTTGATAGATGTAAACTGCGGTTGTCCGGTTCCCAAAGTTGTAAAAACCGGAGCAGGTAGCAGTCTTTTGAAAAATCCTGATGAAATAGGAAGAATTGTAAAGGTTCTGAAAAGTAACACAGGTCTTCCTGTCTCTATAAAGATTAGAACCGGATGGGATTGTGATTCAGTGAATTATTTGAAAGTAGCAGAAACAGCTTTTGAAAATGGTGCAGATGCAGTGTGTATGCATGCGAGAACAAAGAGCCAACTGTATATGCCATTTGCACATTGGGAATATTTAAAGGATTTAAAAAAGCATTATCCTAATAAAATAATAGTAGGAAGCGGAGACTTGTTTGAAGCATCTGACGGGGTGAGAATGTTGGAAGAAACCGGCGTAGATGCAGTTTCTTTTGCCAGAGGAGCAATAGGGAATCCGTTTATTTTTCTTGAGACAAAAGCTTTACTTGAAGGAAAGACTCCTTTAGTAGTAGGAACTCAGGAAAAAGTTGAGCAGATAGTTTCACATTTGAACGGACTTATTGATTTTATTGGAGAAACCAAAGCTTGCAGGGAGATGAGAAAACATGTTTGTGCCTATCTTAAGGGTATTCCAAACGGAAGCAAAGTAAGGCAGGCAGTTTCTCAGGCAGTTACAAAAGAGGATTATATTAGGGCATTGCAGCTTTTGTGATTATTCACAAGTCTGCATGATTGTGGTAATTTTTGGATATGGAAAATAAAAATACAGAAACAACACAGAAAGCATATGTTTATCTGGTTAAGATTACAGCCAGCAATGATTTGATAATATGTGCTTCTGATAGCGTAAATTATCCGGGAACTCATGTTGTTGTTCCTACCAGATACGGAATGGATCTTGGTGTTGTAGTTGGTCCTGCAACAAACTTGAATGAAGAAAAATATACTCCTGGTAATAATCAGATTACCGGTGCATGCCACACTTGTTCTATTTGTCATTTTGCTAATACAAAAGAAGATGAAGAACCGGACATTTATACCTATGGTGAGATTGAGAACGGAAACATTATCATGGGCAATAATGAAGGTAAAATAGTTTCTCTGGGAGAGCTTCCTCATTTTGAAATTGTCAGTACAGATAAGATAGAGGAAGAAGAAACAGAAGTTGATGAAAGTAATTGCTGGGATCTTGGGTACAAAAAATCTGAACTTTCGGAAGTTGACGGTGATATTGTTTGGATAAGTCATATTGCAACTCCGGAAGAATTAAAACGTTATGCACAAAACCAGGAAGAAGAAAAGAATGCAATTCTTACTTGCAGGGAAAAGATTGCCAAGCATAAGCTGGATATGAAACTTGTTACAGCTCATTTCCTTCTTGGAGAGTCAAAAGTTCTTTTCTTTTTTACAGCTGAGGAAAGGGTAGATTTCAGAGAGTTGGTTAAAGATTTGGTTTCTGTATTTAAAATGAGAATAGAACTCAGACAAATTGGAGTTCGTGATGAAGCCAGGGTCCTTGGAGGATTGTCAGGTTGCGGAAGGGATTTCTGTTGTCACTGTGTTTCAGATAAACTTAATCCTGTAACCATAAAAATGGCAAAGACTCAGAATCTTTCACTTAATTCCATGAAGATTTCAGGTCCTTGCGGAAGACTCCTTTGTTGTTTGAGTTTTGAGAATGACTTTTACTGTGAAGAGAGACAATCATATCCTATAGAAGGCACAAAGCTTAAAATAGGAAATGATTTCTATAAAGTTCAGGAAATTAATATTCTTACAAAAAAGATTTTGCTTGCCGGACCTGAGGGAACAGTTCTCACAATTCCAAGAGAAAGCATCTTTTTCTCTGCAAAAAACGATAAGTGGGAAGTGTCAAAAAAGTTTGTTGAAGACTTTTTGGATGCCTAATTTCTTGTATTGACCAGTTTTACCGTCTGTGATATGTTTTTTAATCGTCACGTTTATTACGTCTAAGTTAATTTGATTAGTTATTTATATGGAGGATAAGATGAAAAAGTCCGCAAAAAAGAGAGTTCGCCAGTCTGCTGAAGCTAGAATGAACAATCGTGAGACAAAGAGCACATTCCGCACAGCTGCAAAGAAATTTGATGCAGCAGTAGCTGAAGGAAACAAGGCAGCCGCAGAAGAGGCACTCAAGCTTACTGTTAAGCTTCTTGATACAGCAGCAGGAAAGGGCATCATTCATCACAATACTGCTGACAGAAAAAAGTCAAGACTGACACTTAAATTCAACAAGATGGCTTAATGGGAGGTCTTCTTGATGAAAACAAAATTAACAAAAGCAACTATTATTGAACATCTTCATGATAAGCTTGGTGGAAACAGAACAGATATCCATGAAATTGTAGATGCTTTCTTTGAAGAAGTAAAACAGGGTCTTAAAGAGGAGCAGGTTATTGAGCTCAGAGGTTTTGGAACATTTGAAGTCAGAACCAGAAAAGGAAGAGAGAAAGCTCGTAATCCTAAAACAGGTGAACTGGTTGCAGTTGATACTCACGGAGTTGCTGTTTTCAGACCTGGAAAAGAACTTAAAGATCTTGTTTGGGATAATAAGTAATTTATAAATTATGATTGATATTAATTCAGTTAAAGAAAAAACTTTAACAAAGCGCAACCTCGGAACTATAGGCTTCGAGGTTGTTCTGTTGTTGGGCTCTGCATTTTTGTTGGCTTTGGCTTTCCCAAGCTTCTGTTCAAAAGACGGATGGGGATTTCTTGCTTTTATTGCACTTATTCCTCTTTTTGCTGTAATCAGAAATACAACATGGAAGACAGTAGGTTTTTACGGCTTTCTTTACGGATATGTCTTTTATTGGATTTTCAATTACTGGCTTTCTGCATTTCATCCACTTGCAAATGTTCTTGTTCAGGTAATTAAGGGAACGGAGATGATTCCTCTGTTTTTTGCTTTAAAAGCTGCAGACAGATGGTTTTCTGAAAAATACAGCTTTCTTATTCAGGCTGTTTTTTTTACTGCTTATTATTACCTTGCTCAGAGTTGGTTTGCAGGCTATCCGTACGGAACAATTGCCTATGCTTTGTTTAAGTACAAGGTGCTTATTCAGATTGTTGATTTGTTCGGCATTTGGGGATTGTGTATCATTCTTGTTTTGCCTCAGGCTTTTTTAGGAAGATGGGTTTGTGATTATTTCAGTAAAACATCCTGTAAGAAAGCAGATGGTTTTTGGAGCTCTGTCAAAGAAAGTAAAATTGGTTTGCTTATTTGGTGCGTACTTTTCTTATTTCAGATTGTTTATGGAATTATCAGCCTTTCATATTGGTCAAAAGCAGATGAAGATAAGTCTTTTACTGTTGCCACTGTTCAGCATAATGCAGATTCATGGAAGGGTGGTTACACCACATATGAAAGAAATTTCTTTAACCTAAAGAAGATGAGTCTGGAGGCCATGCAGAAGAATCCTGATATGGTCATTTGGTCAGAAACAGCCTTTGTGCCTTCTGTAAACTGGTACACAAATTATCCTTATACAGGAGATAAAACAGGCGGTAACTTTGATTATCTTAAATCTATTCAGATTCTTGTTGATGATTTTGTAGAATTTGGAAAGAATTTGGGAGTTCCTTTGCTTACCGGAAATCCGTCAAGTGTTTTGGGCGAGGGAACAACAGAACCATACACAGAAGACGGTGATTGGAACAATAAAAAGGACTACAACAGTATTATTCTATTTGATGAAGGTAAGATTAAACAAACATATCTTAAACAGCATCTTGTTCCTTTCACAGAGCATTTCCCTTACGAAAAACAATTACCTGCTTTGTATAACCTTTTGAAAGCAAATGATTATCATTGGTGGGAAAAAGGATTTGAAAGCGTTGTTTTTGAGACTTCAAACGGTATTACATTTTCTACCCCTATTTGTTTTGAAGACATATTTGGATATCTCAATGCAGATTTTGTGAATGCAGGTGCTGACCTTCTGGTTAACATGACAAATGACTCATGGAGCGGAAGTGTTGCTTCTGAAAGACAGCATATGGCAATGGCTGTATTCAGAGCCGTTGAGAACAGACGTACAATGCTAAGAGGAACAAACAGCGGAATCACTTGCCTTATTACTCCGGACGGAAAAATACAGGATGAAATGGAGCCGTTTAAGATGGGCTGGAAAATCTGGGATGTACCTGTTTATTCTTCTGAAACTTACGGAAAAACATTGTATACAAGAACTTCAGATATAAGTGCAAATGTTTTTGTTTGGTTCTCTTATGCAATATTGGCAGCAGGATTAGCTGTTACAATAACTAAAAAGGTCAAAGAAAAGAAAACAAAATGACTGCAGTTTCTCTTTATGTAATAGGTACAGAATTAACAAGAGGTATCATTGAAGATAAACATATTCCTCTTCTTACAAAACAGTTAACAGCTCTTGGTTTCTTCGTTAAAAGGGCTGTAATTGTTCCTGATGACGGAACAATAGGTACAAGTTTGTCTCTTGGAGCAAAAGACAGTGATGTAATTCTTGTTACAGGTGGCCTGGGACCTACAAGTGATGATATGACAAGACAGTATATAGCTTCTCTTGCAAATGTTCCCCTTGAAAAAAATCAGGGAGCTTGGGAAACCCTCTACAAAAGAGTAGGAGAAAGAATATACGGTGCAAATGAAATTCAGGCAATGATTCCAAAAGGGTTTGAGGTTATTCCAAATCCAAACGGAACTGCTCCGGGGTTCAAGGGAACTTTTCAAAGAGACGGTAAGACTATTTTTATTGCTGCAATGCCGGGACCTCCTCAGGAAATGCAACCAATGTTATTTAACTATATGCTTCCTGCACTTTCTGAGTTAATTGGAGCAAAAATGCCGGATAGAGATGAGTATTCTGTATTTTTGATAGCTGAGGCAAAATTAGAAGAACTCTGTTTGCAAGTAAGAAATGAAACAGGACTTAAAGATATTGACTGGGGTACAAGGTTTCAAGCTACAAAAATTAGTTTGTACATAAGCGGTATGGACAGTGCCTGCAGAAAACAATTTGTTTCAAGACTGAAGGAAAAAACAGGAAAAGAGCTTATTGCAGACGGAAACACAGAAGCTGTGGAAATGCTGACTTCAGCTCTTTCTGAGAAAGGATATACTATTAGTACCGTTGAAAGTGCTACAAGCGGTTATCTTGGGAAAATGCTCACAGATAAAGCCGGTTCCAGTGCATGGTATTGGGGCGGAATGCAGACATACAATGTATGTGCAAAGAACGAGATGCTTGGAGTACCAAAGTATCTCACAGACAAATACGGAACAGTTTCACCGGAATGTGCTTTTTCAATGGCTCAAAACATTAACAGAATTTCAAAAACAGATTTTTCTATTTCAATTTCAGGAGTGGCGGGACCGGACTCTGATGAAATGAATAATTCAGTAGGAACTGTGTGTTTTGGTTTCTGCGGGAAAGACAGAATACAAACGGCAAAATTAGTTTTGTCTTCCCATAACAGAGAAGCCAACAGAAGACGTTTTTGTGTTGCTTCTATGTTGCTTTGCTATTTCTTTATTTGCGGAAAAAATATTGAAGAAATTGTCAAGGACTGGCACTTTATCTGAGAATATTGACAAAAAACAACCTCAAATTATATATTTAGTGTGTTCCATTTCGGAACTTTTACTCTTTTACATCCAAACATTTTTACGGAGTTTTTCATGGAGAATGAAGAAGTTAAGACACTTGATGTCCAGAAACCGCGCAAGAAACTTATCATCAAGAAAAAGGCTGTTGCCAAACCTGTAGTTGCTGCTGTTGCAGAAGAACCTGCTCAAAAGGAAGAAATAACACAGGAAGAAGAGAAATCTGAAAAAAAACCTGCAAAGAAGCCTTTGAAGAAAGGAAGAAAAAAGAAAGAGACTCCACAAATAGAGGAAGTGGAAGAGAAAGTCTCAGAACAACAGGAAACCAAAGAAGAGCCAAAAGAAGATTCAAATAAAGAAGATTCAGAAAAAAAGGTTCCCCAAGAGAAAGAGAATAAAGAAGATCCAAAGACCGAAGAAAAACAAGAAGTCAAGGAAGATAAGCCGCAGAACCAAGGTCAGAAACACGGAAAGAACAAGCAGAATCAGCCTCAGAAGAAAATCCTTACAATGGATGAAGTTACTGTTCCTGCGGAAGAATATGAAGAACACTTGAATCATAGAATTCTTGTTAGCAACCTTTCTATTCTGTCAAATGCAGAGTTAAAGGAAAAACTCTGCGAGATGACAGGAAAAACTCCTGAAGATTACATTGAGTATAAAAAACAGGAAATTGTTGCAGAAATTCTTAAAACACATAGTGCAAATGGTGGAGTCATATACGCAATAGGGACTCTTGAGATTCTCTCTGACGGATACGGTTTCTTGAGAAGTCCGTCAAACAGCTATCTTTCAGGACCTGAAGATGTCTATGTAAGTCCTTCCCAGATTAAATTCCTTAACTTGAAAACCGGAGATACCATAGAAGGTCAAATCAGAACTCCAAAAGAAAATGAACGGTTCTTTGCAATGAGCAGATTTGCTTTTATTAACGGAGATGCCCCAATTGTTGCAAAAACAAGGGTTGGTTTTGATAATCTTATTCCTCTTTATCCGGACAACAGAATTAATCTTGAAACAGAGAGAAAAGACAATGATGTCTCAATGAGAATAATAAATTTGTTCTGTCCTATAGGAAAAGGTCAGAGAGCACTCATTACTGCACCTCCTAGAACAGGAAAGACAATACTTCTTCAGCAGATTGCCAATGCAATTACAACCAATCATCCAGAAGTAAAACTAATGGTTCTTCTTGTTGATGAAAGACCTGAAGAAGTAACAGACATGAAAAGAAACGTTAAGGGAGAGGTAATAGCTTCTACATTTGATGAACAGGCAACCAGACACGTTCAGGTTGCAGAAATGGTTATTGAAAAAGCAAAACGCCTTGTAGAACACAAACATGATGTTGTAATTCTTTTGGATTCCATTACCCGTCTTGCAAGAGCCTACAACCAAACTGTTCCTGCAAGTGGAAAAATCCTTTCCGGAGGTGTTGATTCCAACGCACTTCACAAGCCAAAGAGATTCTTTGGAGCTGCCAGAAACATTGAAGGAGGCGGAAGCCTCACAATTATTGCTTCTGCTCTTATTGAGACAGGAAGCAGAATGGATGAAGTCATTTTTGAAGAGTTCAAGGGAACGGGAAACAGTGAAATAGTGCTTGACAGAAGAATGGCAGACCAGAGACTTTTCCCTGCTATTAATATAAAGAAGAGCGGAACAAGACGTGAAGATCTTCTTCTTACAGAAGTTGAGGGCGCAAGAGTTTGGGCTTTGAGAAATATAATCAACGGGCTTGAAGATGTTGAGATGACAGAGTTCCTTGTTGACAAAATGCGCAAAACAAAGAACAATGAAGCGTTCTTACGTTCTATGAACACCGGTGTCACACCTCTGTCCTAAAACGGAGACGGCTTATTAACTTTTTATATCTGCTGAACATAATCCAGCAGAAACGGAGAAAAAGATGAAGAAAGGTATTCATCCAAATTACGAGCTTCAGGAAGTCCGCTGTACATGCGGAAACGTCTTTAAAACAAAGACAACATCAAAAAATCTTTCAGTTGATATTTGTTCTGCATGTCACCCGTTCTTTACAGGAACTCAGAAGCTTGTTGACTCAACCGGTCGTGTTGAAAGATTCAACAAGAGATACGGTATCAAGAGCGGCAAATAATAATTTGTCAAATCCGTTACAAGGGACTGTTTTTACAGTCCCTTTTATTTTTCTTGCACGCTAAAGATTTGTGAAATATCATTGACACAAGGAATTAAGTCTTTGTTTTTACGTGATAAGCATTTAAAACAGTATTCTGTGGAACCAGAAGTAGAAGTCAAGGTTCCGGGTCTCGCAAGAATCATAGGAGGATTTGCAGAGTACTGCAAAGGAACGCTTATTTGCGCAACAACAGAAGACTCTCTGTTTATTACCGTAAACAAAAGAGATGATAATCTGGTCATTGTCCATAATTCGCTTACAGGTGAAAATAAGAAGTTTTCTCTGAGTAATCCAAAGTACAGGAAAGAAGACCATTTTGCAAACTGCATAAAGGGAATCTGTTACTGCGTTTCCCATGAAATAAACTTTGGAATGAATATTACTCTTGGCGGTCCGGTAATGGGATATGATACAGAAAGCATGGACTGTGCAATATCAATTGGATTTTGTCTTGCGCTTAATGTTTTGGGAGATTTGAGATTTACAGATAAGAGAATATATGATGTAACAGTCAGAGCTTTAACAAGTTTTTGCCAAGGAAGATGCAATACTGCAAGCATACTTACAACATTAAGTGCAAAATGCGGATATTTTATGGCTTTTGACCTAAAACACAGTGTAATTTCATTTCTTCCGGATATTTTCAAAGACAGCCAGTATGGATTAATTGTAACTTACAGCGGTATAGCATCAGGCGTAATGAGAGAAGAAAATGAAGAATTGAAGAAAATTGCTGAAGAGATTTCGTCAAAATTCAAAACTCTTGGAGAAAAAAGACTTATTGAGGATTCTTTTACCGGTGAAAAAAGAAAGATTGTAAAACACTTTGCAGAAGAAACAATTGCAGCAGATTCTCTTATTAAGTACTTCAAAAATAAAGATTATCAGAACATAGGAAGAATTCTATCAAAAAACAGCAAATCAATAGTTGAAAATATGGACTACAGTTGCCCTGAAACAGATTGGCTTTTAAAAAGAAGTTCAGAAGTATCAGGTTGTTTGGGTTCTACATTGCTTTTTTCAGGACAGGATGGGGTAATTGCTTCTGTATTAAACAAAGACAGTCTAGAAAGTTATAAGGCAAAACTGTTAGACTATGAACACTTCTTTGGTCTGAAGGCAAAAACAAGTTGCTTTGTTCCTTGCGGAGCACCAACGATTGAAAAGGTTGAAAAATGACAATTCTCATTACAAATGATGACGGTATATGTTCAGAGGGAATTATTGCCTTGGAAAAGGCTTTAATTGCAAAGGGTCATGAGGTTTGGGTCTTTGCTCCTGACAGTCAGCGTAGTTCCTGTTCTCATGCAGTATCAATTCATAGAAATATCAAATTCAACAAGATTTCTGACAGACATTATGCTACAAGCGGTTTCCCTTCAGATTGTGTTCTTTTTGCGTTTAAAGGAATTTTGCCTGCTGATGTAAAGATAGATTTGGTAATTTCCGGTATTAACCAAGGATATAATGTAAGTACAGATTTGGTTTATTCTGCTACCTGCGGAGCTGCTTGTGAGGCAGTAACCAGAGGTAATCGTGGAATTGCAGTAAGTTGCGGAGACAAAGACGGTGTTTTCTGTTTTGAAAGCGCTGCTTCATTTGTGGCAGATAATCTTGAAATGCTATGCTCAATGATTAAACCAATGACATATCTTAATGTGAATGTTCCACCTGATTGGGATGGCACTTGGAAGAAGACAAAACTTGGAATTATTGAATACCATGACACCGTAAAACAGGTAGATGATAATACTTTCTTTGTCAGCGGAATAAAACCGCAGGAATTAGTGTCAGAAGACTTTAAGGACGTTGATTTTTATTGTGTACACAATGAAAAGAAAGTTTCTTTGACTACTGTCTGTGTCTATCCTCAAATTAACAACTGACAATTGAACAAATCACTTGACCTTAGCACATTTAATTAGATAATTTTCATTTAGTGGTGGATGTATGAATAACAGATTTGTTTATTTAGATAATAATGCTACAACTCAGATGGCACCTGAAGTTCTTTCTGCTGTTACTGCTGCAGAGTCAGAGGTCTTTGGAAATGCTTCAAGTATGCATTCGTTTGGAAGAAAGGCTTCTGCCCTTGTTGAAGAAGCAAGAAAAAACCTCTCTGAACTTATTTCTTGTAAACCTGAAGAAATAACTTTTACAAGTGGAGCTTCTGAGTCAAATAATACAGTTTTTTCCATTGCAAAGTCTTTGATAGAAAAGGGTAAGGGAAAAAGAATTGTAACAACTACAATAGAGCATCCTTCTATCATGGCAACAGTTAAAGCAATGAGAAAAGAAGGAATTATTATTGATCAGGTTCCTGTAGATTCAGAAGGAAGACTTAAAATTGATGAACTGAAAAAAACAATGGGTTCTGATGTTGTTCTTGTTTCTGTTATGACAGGAAATAATGAGACCGGAACTATTCAGGAAATAAAGGAAATATCAGAGATTGCCCATTCTTATGGGGCTCTCATGCATACAGATGCAACACAGGCAATAGGAAAGATAGATGTTTCCTGTGAAGATTGGAATTTGGATTATCTTTCCTGCAGCGCTCATAAATTCTACGGACCTAAGGGTGTTGGTATCCTTTATGCAAGGAAAACAGCTCCTTTTGATACATTCATTCATGGTGGAGAACAAGAACATGGTCGTAGAGCAGGTACTTATAACACAAGTGCAATCTATGGAATGGGAATTGCTGCAAAACTTGCAAAAGAAGGAATTCAAGAAGAACATGACAGACTTTGGGCTATGAGAGAACGCCTTAGAGAAGGAATTATTAATTCTATTCCTGAAGTTGTTATCAACGGTTGTCAAAGTCATTGTTTGCCTGGAACTTTAGATATCTCTTTTCCAAGAGCAGAAGGGGAATCTATTCTTCTCATGTTGGATATGTACGGAATAGCCGTTTCTACCGGAAGTGCCTGTGCAGCAGGTTCTCTTGAGCCTAGTTATGTTCTTTTGGCAGGAGGACTTGATATTGAACTTGCACATGGTTCTGTAAGGTTCTCACTTGGTAGATACAATACAATGGAAGATGTAGACTACGTTCTGGAGGTTCTTCCTCCTGTTATTGAAAGACTCAGAAAAATTTCTACGAGGTAATTATGAGCAATAGTTTTATGGCCGATTGGGTATATACAGATGTTGTTAAAGACCATTTCATGAATCCAAGAAACATTTGGAATAAGGATGAAAATTGGGAACCAGATGCATTTGGTGAAGTAGGTTCTCTTGCCTGCGGAGATCAGATGAGGGTTGGAATTATAGTAAAAGACAATAAAATTGCAGATATCAGATGGCTTACTTATGGTTGTGCCAGTGCAATTGCCAGCACTTCTATGATGAGTGAAATGGTAAAGGGCATGACTCTTGCAGAGGCCTATAACATTACTCCGGATAAGATAACAAATGCTTTGGGTGGTCTTCCTGAGCATAAATTCCATTGTTCTGTACTTGGAGACAAGGCTCTTAGAGCTGCTATAGACTCATATCTGGAAGAAAGACATCTTGATAATCCGTACAAGACATCTGTTGCCAAGATTCTTTGTGAATGCAAAGGAGTAACAGATGAAGCTATTGAAGAACTTGTTAAGACAGATAAGGCTACAACTCTTGAAGAATTGGAAAAATTAACAGGTTTTGGAACCGGTTGTGGAAAATGTAAATCAAAGATTGCCGCTCAGTTTGAGGAATATCGTCACATTTACGGAAAGAGTTAATGATGAATCTCAAGTACCTCAACAGTACTTTAAAGAATCTCGATAATTGTTTTGCTCCAAAAGACCCTCAGATGTCTGAATTACGTCTTCTGGATGTAAACCTTTCAATGGAATCCTGTACTGTAAGAGAAATTCCATTTGAATGGCTTAATGCTTATACAGGTGGTCCTGCTCTTGGAATGAGAATTTGGGCAGATAATGTCAATGAAGTAGAATCAAATCCTGTTGTCATTTTAGCAGGGAGCCTTGTATCAAGCGGTTTTTCTGATACAGACATAATTACCATTGTTTTCAAATCTCCACAAAATGGGCAGATTACTTCACATACAGTAAAAACCGGTTTTGCTTACAGACTTAAAGAATGTGGTTTCCACGGGGTGATTCTCAGTGGAAGAGCAAGACGTTATTGCCATGTTGAAATTTCAAAACATGGGGCTTCTGTTTTATTAACAGAACAGTTTACCCATTTAAGAGTTTCCCAGATTTCATCTTTGTTTGCCTACAAAGATGTATCACTTATTATGACAGGACCTGCATGTGAGGCTTCTTTGCCTTATTCTTGCGCTGTTATAGACGGAAAATCTTCAGGAAGAGGCGGTTTGGGGCTTGTCTTGGAGAATAAAAATGTAAGAGTTGTATCTGTAAACTCTGAGCTTTATTGTCCGGAAGAGAGAAAATCATTACTGGATGATGCCTTGGAAAAAGGTGAGCTTTGTAAAATCATTGAAAACTATGGCTCTTACTACTTTGTGGAAAAAGCATTTCGCAGAGGTTGGGCAGCTGTAGAAAATTACAGTGGAAGAACAGATCCCAGAATGTTCCATATTACTCCTTTGGAAGTTATGAGAAGAATAGGGGATGCTTTTGATGGAGATATTCCGTGGGAAGTAATAATTGCTTTGGGCCCAAATTGTGGTTGTTTTGATATATGTACCATTATCTTCAGGTATAAGCTGTGTATAGATTTGGGATTGGATCCTATTAGTATGGGAAATCTTGCAGGTCAGCTTAATATGGAAATAGATGATTTTGAGGACTTAGCAGTTAAGGCAAGTTCCGGAGAGTTGAAAATTCCTGAAAGTTGGTTTGAGATTAACGGGCTTGAATGTGGTGGAATAGACTTCAGAGGAGCCATTGCCTGCGGTCTTAATGCTTCACTTGGTAACAGTTTTCCTGTCTTGTTTGATATCGGTTTTGGTGCTTCTTTCAAAGAGCCTTGGGTTTGGGTAGCTTTTAATGAGGATCTTGTTTTTGGATTGGAATCTTCAGGACTTAGTTGTGCAAGGTTTATTCCTGCTTTTTGGGACAGCCTTGGTAAGTTTAAGCAGAGTTTTGTGAAGTGTTTTCCAAAAGGGCTGTATAGGCTTGAAAAATCTGCAATTCTTGAGAGTATGGGGCTTGAATTTAAAAAGGTCTTGGAGTCAGGACAAAGATGTTGGCGTCTTAAAAAAGAAATAAATGAGGCTCTGGGATGCAAAAAGCCAATGCTTCCTGATTTCTTCTGCGTGAATCCAAAGAGTAATTATAATAAAGAATCTATTGTTCCGTTATTCTCACTTCTTCAGAGGTATTCTAAGTTCAGAGAAGCAGTTGTTGTCAGCCAGCTTTCTAAGGCAAATAATAGCCTCTGATTCTTCAAACTCTATAGTTGCATAAGATGGCTCGTTGTATCCTCTTGGAAGAGAAGGGGACCCGGGGTTCAGAAAAACAAAGTTTTCTTGTCTTTCCAATGCAGGAACATGAGAATGTCCGTTTATTACAATGTCAAAGCTATTATTTTCAAAACCTGCATCACAGGGTATGGACAAGTAATGGCCGTGTGTGAAAAAGATTTTAAGCCCTAAAAACTCTGTTTTTCTGAAATAAGGCGGTGTTTGCATGTTTAGGTCTCTGTAAGTCCATGGGGTATCACAATTTCCAAGAACAGGGATAAAAGAGAAGTTTCTTGTTCTTAGAATTTCATTTATTTCCCAATTTTCCAGATTGATATCACCGCAAAAAAGGAATGAAAGGCAATCTTTATCAGAGGCTAAATCTGCCAGTTTTTTAAAGCTTATAGGATCTGAATGTATGTCGCTTGAAATCAGTAAAAAATTACTCATGAAGTGAGATTAACATAAAACAATAAAAAAAGACATAAAAGTGTATGGTAAAAGGAAAAACGTGATTGAAATTAAAAAAAATATTAGTATATTATATATAGCAAACCTATATTGGTTTTAAATCATTTCTTTTGGGTGGTAAAATATGGCAGAGAAGCTCGTTTTCATTTGTTCTGACGGTCACAAATTATCTTATAATCTCTGGCTTCCGGAAGATGGAAATATCAAGGCATTTGTTCAGATTCTCCATGGAATGGCAGAATACAGTGATAGATATAAAAGATTTGCCAAATTTCTCAACTCAAATGGATATGCTGTTTTTGCAGGAGACCATCGTGGTCACGGAGATACTGCAGAAAATGGAGAACTTGGTTGGTTTGCCAAAGAAGATGGTTGGAATAGAATTTCTTCTGACGCTTTTGAGCTTGGAAATTACATAGTCTCTAAATATTCAGCTCCAAGAACATTCTTGTTTGGGCATAGTATGGGAAGTTTTCTTGCAAGAACTGTAATGGTTCAGCATCCTGATTTTTACAGCGGTGTAGTTGTAATGGGAACCAGTGCTTCAAAGGGTCTTTTGGGAAAGATGGGAAAACTTATTTGCAAAAGCCAAATAAGAAAGGAAGGTCAGAAATCTGCCGGTGAATTGATGAACAAGCTTTCTTTTGGTTCTTACAATAAGGCTTTTGAGCCAACATCTACAGACTTTGACTGGCTTTCAAGAGATGAAGCAGAAGTTGAAAAATATGTCAAAGACCCACTTTGCGGTTTTATTTGCACCAATGGCTTCTTCCTTGATTTGTTAACAGGAATTGAATTTGCAAATGACAGTAAAAATGCAATGTCAATTCCAAAAGATTTACCTGTCTTGATTATAAGCGGAGAGGCAGATCCGGTAGGAGACATGGGCAAGGGCATTAAAAAGGTTCACAAGCTTTACTCAAGTGCTGGAATTACAGATTTGTCTTTAAAGCTTTATCCTCAGGCAAGGCATGAACTTCTTAATGAAATAAACAGAGAAGAGGTATCAAAAGATATTCTCAATTGGTTTGAGGCTAGAATTTAAATGAAAGACATTATTTTTCTTACTCCGTGTGTAAAGAACTATGATTGGGGGAATGATTATTTCATTCCTTCATTACTTGGAATTGAAAATAAGGGAAAGCCGTATGCAGAACTTTGGATGGGCGCTCACAAAAGCGGATGTTCCGTCATTACTGAAACAGGTGAGCCTTTAGACAAATTTCTTGATGAAAACCCTGATTTTGCCGGTTGTACTTCAAAAGAGTTTCCTTTTTTATTTAAGGTTTTGGGAATAGCTAAACCTCTTAGTATTCAGGTTCATCCAAATGCACAGCAGGCTGCAGAACAGTTCTCACTTGGAAATCCAAACTATACAGATCCTAATCAAAAAGCAGAAATGTATTATGCTTTAACTCCTACAAAACTTCTCTGCGGTTTAAGAAAGACATATTCAAAAGATTCTCAAGCAATGGAATTGTGTAAAGAACTGGAGACACTGTTTCCAGGTGATTCCATGGTTGATGCTCCTTGCAGAATGAATATTGTAGAACTGGATGAGGGCGAGGCCGTCTATCTCCAGCCGGGAATTTTACATGCTTACCTCAGTGGAAATGGCATAGAACTTATGACAAGTTCTGATAACGTCGTAAGGGCAGGGCTTACCAGTAAGCATATAGATAAGCAAGAACTTGAGAGAATCATGATTCATAAGCCGTTTGAACCTAATCTTCTTGGAAGTCTGGAAGACGAGGGCGGAGAGCATTTCTTTACAGACGCAGGACTAACACTTACGGTTATGAGAGCAGGCTATTTCAGAAGTGCTTCAGAAAGTGTGAGAATCCTGATTTGTACAGAAGGTAATGCAACGATTAACGAAACTGTCAGCATGGAAAAAGGGCAGGTTCTGATAGTAAGAAAAGCTTATCCTATAGATGTTCAAACAGACGGAACTGTCTTTATGGCAGAGTGCTGAAAATCAAAGCAAGACCGCAAACAAAGGCTTCTGATGCAATAATTCCCCACCAGATTCCATTTGCACCAAAAATCAAAGGGAAAAGAATAATAAAGCCCGAATTAAAAACAAGTCCTCTTAGTATTGTAATGGTATTTGCTTTTGCATCTTGAGAAACAGATTGCAAATTTGTTATTTCTGCCGTATTTAATGCCAAAAAAGGCAGAGAGAGAAGGTACATTCTTATGACATGAGGTGCAACGGCAAGAACTTGGGGATCGTTCTTTACAAAAATTTGGGTAATCAATAACGGGAAAGTATGTCCTATGACTGTGAATATAAGTGCAAACGCTACAGAAATTTTTATGTTTAGATGAGCTGTCTGCTTTACTCTGTCATTCAATCCTGCCCCAAAATTCATGGAAATAATAGGTTGGGCAGCTTGTCCTATTCCAAGAAACAGGAACTGAGCCAAGGCAACAACGGTAAGCATAAAGCCGTAAACAGTTAACACTTTGTTTCCACAGTATTTCATAATCATTCTATTGGTAATTACAGTAGATACAATTGTTGATAATTCTATGAAAGCAGAACCAAAACCATAAGGAAAGATTACAGACAGTTTTGCAGGTTTTCTGAATCTAAGGGAACACTTGCCAAGATAAAAATGAGAGCAAAGTATAACGCATTGAACTGCAGAGCCAATTAAAGTCGCAAGTCCTGCTCCAAACATTCCCATATTCAACGGAAACACAAAGAGCCAGTCTCCAATCATATTTATTACCCCACCTGCAATACTTGCCAAAAGAGGTAAATCCGGATTTCCGTCATTTCTTAATATGAATGGAAGATATCCAGCAAAGGTAAAGAATGGAAATCCAAGAATAATCATGTTTCCATATTCAAGAGCGTATGGCAGTATAGTTGAATCTGCTCCAAAAAAAGTAAGAATTTCAACTCTAAAAAGCCAACTCAATATCCAGATTACAAAAACAGAAACAGTGATGCAAAGAAAAGAAGCAGTGAACCATTTATCTGCTTGAATACTGTTGTTTCTTCCTTTTTCTTTTGCAATCAGAACAGAACCGCCAATTCCGCATAGTATGCTAAGAAAAGACGGTAACTGAAATATGGGAAGAATAATCGCAGTAGCAGCTGTTCCGTCAGGTCCTACACCATGTCCAATGGCAATCATGTCTACAAAGCTGTAGATGGTAAAAACTAAAGTGCCTCCTATTGCAGGAAGCAGATATCTGTAAAATAAAGATTTTGGATTGTCTTTAAGCAGGTCCATGTTTATAGAATATCAGAAATACTAAATAATTAAACCTATTGAAAAAACATTATAATAATGATAAGTTATTTCAGCAACGGGCCTGTAGCTCAGCGGTTAGAGCAGAGGACTCATAATCCTTTGGTCGAGAGTTCAAACCTCTCTGGGCCCATTTCTAATTCCTTACAATATAATGATTTACAAAAGTCATTTTGTAAGGAATTATTTTTTTGCCCAAAAGTTATCAGTAAAAGTTATCAAATAGACTCAAAAATCTTCACTTTTTTTGAAAAAAATCGTGGTAGTCCGGAGGAATCTCATTTTTGACTTTATATTATATGTTCAATGACGGTTGTTTTTTGTTCCATTCAGTACGACAATCAGAAAGCAATTTTGTAATCACTAAGGATTGTGTTAAACACAGCAGGTCCTTCTGTTTTTGATAACCTACTTGATTCAAAAACACCCGGACTTATAAATCTTGATAGTTCTGCAGAAAAATCAGCAGGAAATGAATTTTCAATCTCTTCTGTCCTTTTTGTATAGGCCGTTATAAACTGATTATAACTGTATCCTTTATCCCGTATTTTCCATTTAAGAACATCTTTATTTAATGCAACTTCCCTGCAATAAAGAGAATATATATCCCATAAATCTCTGTTTTTGATTCTGTTTCTAAAGGAAAAAGCTATAAGTTTATCTACAAGTATTTCCTCTATCTTTTCAGCCATTACAAATAACGGAGTTCCTCCGATACCGTATATATTTTTAACAAGACGTAACTCTTTTAAATATGTTTCATAGTGGCAAATATCAAGGTGAATCTTTTGAGTTGGCATATGAGAATGTTCAGGATGTGTAACTATTGATATCTTCCATGTCTCAGTATCAGAATCCTTTTCCGGTTTACTGACAGTTACTGATAAATGGTATTTATCATAAAGACCTTCTCTGATTGTTTCAGAAAGTTGTTCTGCTTCATTTTGTAATATTAGAACATCTGTGCAAAAATCAAGATCTTCACTTAGCCTCTCTGAACCATAACATAGACGGAGGCATGTTCCACCCATGAAAACAAGACTTTTATTCAAAGAAGTAACACTAATCAATCTTAAAATGTCTTGATGAAAAATTTCTTTTTCAACAGTCAGTCTTAAGTTAGTTAATTGTTTATTGTTTTTAAGTATCTGATTTACATAATCATCAAAAGCAGTCATTTACTTATCCTCAATTAATGATAATAATTTACGTCTATGTTTTTTCATATCTGACAAAGCCTGATTTTCCGTAGCCCAATACATACCCGTTTGAATATCAAATCTTACATTTTCATGAACCAGTTCAACATTGTCAGAATGGACAAACTCAATTTTGCCAAATCGACCACAGTCAATAATTCCACTTCTGCCACTTGTAATTATAGTTACATAGCCCATCATTTGTTGAGAAATAACTGATAATGAAGAAAGAACTGTTTCCAGGCTGACATACATACATTCCGGAAATCGAAGTGTCTGAGCAACAGAGAACAAGACAGAACCCGAATCATATTTTACATTTGGGTTTATATAAATGCCTTTACACACTCTTTCAAGAATTCCGACTTTATTTGCTCTGGAAAGTAATTGGTTAATATTTGCTTCAGACAATTCAGGAAAAACAACTGAAAGAGATTCTATTGAAAAAAGATAGTTCTTTTCATCACTGTATTGCTTTATTATGCTTTTTAACTTGGTAGAATTCTGCATATAAAAACTCTACAAAACATTCCACTTTCTGTCAAGTTTTGTAGAGTTGTTCAGTAAAGAGCTCATAATCCTTTGGTCGAGAGTTCAAACCTCTCTGCGCCCATTTCTAAGTCCTTACAATATAATGATTTACAAAAGTCATTTTGTAAGGAATTATTTTTTTTACCCAAAAGTTATCAGTAAAAGTTATCAAATAGACTCAAAAATCTTCACTTTTTTTGAAAAAAATCGTGGTAGTCCGGAGGAATCTCATTTTTGACTTTATACTAAATATAGAAAGGAAATACTAAGGACAATATAAGAGACCAATAATGTCAATTCTTACTATTTTCATCACACTCAGAAGGGAACTTGGGAAAGATACAAGTAGGTTAATACAAGAAAAAGGCAGGTTCAATGGTGGGTTCTTTTATGGATGTTGCTTACCAGCCTTCAAATAAGCAATTTTTCGTTGGAACTTTCTAAAATTTCTTGAAATTCCAATGGAATTTTGTAAAATTTAACTATGGTAAAAATTATAAAAAGAACCAAGTACCTTGATGAAATCAGACCTTTTTATGACTCAAAGTATATCAAAGTAATTACCGGAATAAGACGATGCGGAAAATCGGAATTGCTGAAACAGATTATTAATGAGATTAAAAATTCAGGAATAGATGAAAAACATATTATTAATTTGGATTTGGAAGGAAAAACCGGAGAAGGTATTACAACAAGAAAAAAACTTGAAAATAAAATAGATTCCATCATCATAGATGAGTCCAAGTATTACATCTTTATTGATGAAGTGCAGCATATCAAGAAGTTTGAGGAAGCAATTGCTTCAGTAAGAGTCAGCTACAATTGTTCTCTGTTTGTAACAGGAAGTAATTCAAAACTGCTTCACGGAAAGATGCAGGATAGACTTACCGGAAGAGCAAAGGAATTTGTAATTCATCCATTTACATATTCAGAAACGCTTGAATATAAGAAAGCAAACAAAATTAAAATTAGAGAAGATAATTTTGAAGAATTCTTGAAATTTGGAGGAATGCCCCAAATCTTTGAAGAAATTGATGATATCGGAATAAAAAACTATTTGGAAGGACTCTATTCTTCAATAATTGATAAGGATGTATACAGCATTCACTCAAAAATAAACAAGAATTTGTTTGAAAGAATGATAGTGTAAAAAGTTTTGTGGACATTTGATTCTGGCAGTACAACAACAATGAAATAATGTACTGCTGGGACAGGTAAACTACCTGCTTTGTCCAGCAAGTCAGATAATAAAGCCCTGAAAAGGCATCTGTCAACAGATTT
>JAZLGI010000068.1:0-6979 GCA_045616225.1 Sphaerochaetaceae bacterium | reverse complement strand
AATTCTTTGTGGCTAAAGAAATTATATCAAAAATCAGTGACGCAATCAACTTTTTTTTATTTATTTTGTTGTTGTAAAAGAATTTAGGCATGAAAAAAGGACCATCGCAGAATCATTCATTCTGCAACAGTCCCTTTTTTTATTTACAGGCAGCAATGGGGGTTTGAATCGAGGCGGTAGGAAGACAGTCCGGTGGACTGTCTGAAGCCGAGGCGGTCTGCAGGTGCGATATACCACAAGACCGTGTAAAGTAAAAGGGACTGTAACAAAAGCCATAGACTGTGTTGCAGTCCTTTAATATTTAGGACTGATTTGCATTTTTGAGGATTTAGTCTGAACTTTTTTATAAAATATACAGACTGAATGGCGTTTTATGAAAAACAGTCAGAACAAAAGGGTCAACAGTTCAGACTGAAAGCCCAGTTTCTTATTTTTGGTCTGAATTATTTTGGGAAAAATTCTGACTAAAATAGGATTTCCGGAATTTAGTCTGAACATTGGGGCTGTAACCCACAGTCAGGATTTTTTGACTGAGAATGTACCTCATAGCAAAAACCATTGCCTGTACAAAATTGCAGACCTTTTTTGAGTGCTTTTTTTGCTTGACACTGAATAAGGCAACAGGTAGCGTATTTTGTAACGAATAATGGGGAGGTGTTGTGTGGCTGTTATTCAAGTTCCTTATGGAAAGAATCATATAGAAATCAAGACAGATAATGTCAGAGAAATTCTGGTTTCAAAACTAAACACAACGCCCGTTTCTGAAGAACCAAATTCTATTGTAGAAAAAGCACTGAAAAGTCCCATTGAAAGTGAAAGACTCTGTGTTTTGGCATCAAAAGCAAAGACCTGTACAATCATTGTCAGTGACCACACAAGACCGGTTCCAAGCAAATACATTGTTCCGCATATATTGGAAGAACTAAGAAAAGGGAATCCTTTAATAAAAGTAAAACTTCTTGTTGCAACGGGATGCCACAGAGGAACAACAAAAGAAGAACTTGTTTTTAAACTTGGTGAAGATATAGTAACCAATGAAGAGATTGTTATTCATGATTGCGATAATTCTCCAGTTGTAAATCTTGGAGTGCTTCCTTCTGGTGCAGAACTGATAATCAATAAAGAAGCTGTAGATTGTGATCTTTTGATTTCCGAAGGTTTTATTGAGCCTCACTTTTTTGCAGGTTATTCAGGAGGAAGGAAAAGCATACTTCCGGGAATCTGCAGCAGAAAAACAGTCTTGGGAAACCATTGTTCTGAGTTTATTGACAGTCCGGATGCTGTAGCGGGAAGTCTAGACAAAAACCCTATTAACAAAGATATGGAGTCTGCTGCAGTAATGGCCAAATTGGCTTTTATTGTAAATGTAGTCATTAATGAAGATAAGACAATTATGGCAGCTTTTGCCGGTTCCCCAATTAAAGCACACAGAACCGGATGTGCATATTTGGATTCTCTTTGCAGAGTAATCCCAAAAGGTAAAAGCAGCATAGTAATTACTTCAAACGGAGGATATCCGTTAGACCAAAATGTTTATCAGTCTGTTAAAGGAATGAGTGCCGGAGCAAGAGTTGTAGCAGACGGCGGAGTAATTATCATGTGTTCATTATGCAATGACGGAAACGGAGGCCTTAGTTTTTACAAAGCTCTTTCTGAATGTGCATCTGTTACAGAGCTTTTGACTCAAATCAGACAGACTCCTATGGATAAAACAATTCCTGATCAATGGGAATATCAGATTCTCGCAAAAATTATAGAAAAATATACAGTCATTATGGTATGCACATCTGAAATGAAAAAAGAAATAGAAGATATGAAAATGCATTGGGCTGGCTCTATAAATGAGGCCATTGCTCTTGCAGAAAAAATAACAGGAAAGAAAGACATCACTGTAATTCCAAACGGTGTATCGGTCATTATTTGATAAAGGAATAAAAAATGGCAAATATTCTTGTATGTGTAAAACAAGTTCCCGGCTCAAACAACGTAAAAGTTGATGAGAAAACCGGACTTCTTATCAGACCAAAAAAAGGTAATAAACTTAATCCTTATGATTTGAACGCACTTGAGACAGCTTTGACTCTTAAAGAACAGAATAATGCAACCGTAAGAGTCGTAACCATGGGACCTCCTCAAGCAAAAGATGTTTTGGAAGAGTGTATTTGGATGGGCTGTGACAGCGGTACTCTTATTTCTGACAGAGTATTTGGCGGAGCAGACGTATTGGCAACAAGTTATACCATTAGTCAAGGAATCAGAAAATTTGACAAAACAGACCTGATTCTTTGCGGTAAACAGACAACAGACGGAGACACAGCTCAGGTTGGTGCAGAGCTTGCAGAACATCTTGGAATTCCTCATCTCTCCAATGTTACGGAAATTCTGGAACTTACAGATTCTCACATTGTTGTAAAAGCGCTTCAGGAGAATATGATTATCACTGAAAAAATACAACTTCCATGTCTTCTTTGCATGGACAGCGACATAAATACACCGAGACTTCCTTCTTACAGAAGAAAGAAAACAATGGAAGATGGTCTCATAACAACACTTACCTTTGCTGACTTTGAAGACCAAAACCCAAATCATTACGGTTTAAAAGGATCTCCTACTCAGGTTCAGAAAGTATTCCCTCCTGAGAAAAATTCAGATGCTTTTAAGTATACCGGAAACAGCAATGAGTTAGCAGAAAAGATGTATTCTCTTCTTGTTGAGAAGAAATTCCATAAGGAGGGCTGATATGGGATTAACAGTACATAAAGAAAAAATAGACTCCCAAATGGGTAATAAGCTTAAGAAACTGTGTCCTTTTGGAGCCATTGAATATGATGGAAAAGACCTTACCATTGGCATGGGCTGTAAGGTATGTAAGCTTTGCGTGAAAAACAGTGACGGAGCAATTACTTTTGAAGAAGATAAAGCTCCTGCAATTGATAAAACCCAATGGAACGGAATTGTGGTTTTCTGCGAACACTTTAAAGGAAATATCCACAATGTTACCTTTGAACTTTTGGGAAAGGCAAAAGAACTTGCATCTGTTACAAATCATAAAGTAATGGCTCTTATGATTGGCTCTGGAATAAAACAACAGGCAAAGGAGCTTTTCTGCTACGGTGCAGATGAAGTTTATGTTTATGATAATCCTGCACTTGAAGACTTTCTGATAGACACTTATTCAAATGTTTTTGAAGATTTCATAAAAAAGATAAAACCTTCATCAATTCTTGTAGGTGCAACGAATGTTGGCAGATCATTGGCTCCTAGAGTTGCTGCAAGAGTTGGAACCGGTCTTACTGCAGACTGTACTTCACTTGAGATGACAAAAGATACAGATCTTGTTCAAATAAGACCTGCTTTTGGCGGAAATATTATGGCCAAAATCATGACACCAAATAACCGTCCGCAGTTTTGTACAGTAAGATATAAAATCTTTTCAAAACTCAAACGTGAGGATGTAAACAAAGAAATTACAGTAATGGATGTTACTTCCGAAATGCTTGTTTCACGTGCAGAAATTCTTGATATAGAGGTAAAACCTGTTGATATAGATATTTCTGAAGCAGATATTATTGTGCAGGTTGGTCGTGGTGTTAAATCAAAGGCAGACTTGGAGAAAATTCAGGAATTTGCAGACTCAATTGGAGCAACAATGGCTTGCACAAGACCTCTTGTTGAATGTGGTTGGTTTGATGCAAAGCATCAGATTGGGCTTTCAGGCAGAACAGTAAAGCCAAAATTGCTTGTTTGTATCGGTGTTAGCGGAGCTGTTCAAACAGTTGCAGGAATGAAGGGTTCAGATTGTATTATGGCTGTTAACACAGATCCGGATGCTCCTATTTTTAATGTAGCTACTTATGGTTTTGTAGGGGACTGGTATGAGATTCTTCCATGTCTTTTGAAAAAGCTTAAGAAGGAGGTCTGAGATGTTTAATAAGATAACAGAATCAGATATTTTGGCTCTTGAGAAAATCCTTCCGGGAAGAGTTTTCAAGGGAGAAGAGATAAACGAAGATTACTATCATGATGAATTGGGCACTGCTTTTGGAGTTCCTGAAGTTCTTGTTAAGGTTCTCTCTACAGAAGAAGTTTCCCAAATCATGAAGTATGCCAATGAACATATCATTCCGGTTGTTGTACGTGGTAGCGGTACTGGTCTTGTAGGCGGTTCTGTTGCCATTCACGGTGGAATAATGCTTGATACATCTTTAATGAAGAAGGTTTTGGAGCTTGATGAAAGCAATATGACTGTTACAGTTCAGCCAGGTATCCTTCTCATGGAGCTTGCAGCTTACTGTGATGCACATGGGTATCAATACTGTCCTGATCCGGGTGAGAAATCTGCAACGGTAGGTGGAAATATTTCCACTAATGCCGGTGGTATGAGAGCTGTGAAATATGGTGTTACACGTGATGCCGTGAGAGCTCTTACAGTTGTTCGTCCAACAGGTGAAATTCTTCAGCTTGGAAGTAAAGTTGTAAAGAATTCAAGTGGTTATTCTCTTAAGGATCTCATCATTGGAAGTGAGGGTACTTTAGCTATTGTAACAGAAGCAGTTCTTAAGATTATTCCAAAACCGGAGTATTCAATAAGTACACTTATTCCGTTTTCATCAATGGCAGATGCAATCTCAGCTGTTCCTAAAATCATTGGAGCCCAGGTAACACCTGTTGCCATTGAATATATGAGTCAGGATGTAATTCTTTTTTCAGAAGAATATCTTGGTAAAAAATTCCCTACACATGTTTCCGACGCCTATCTTTTACTCACTTTTGATGGAAATACAAGAGAGTCTGTAATGCATGACATGGAAACAATTGCAGATCTTTGTCTTGAACTTGGAGCTTTGGATGTACTTCTGATAGACACAGATGAAAGAAGTGCTTCTGTATGGAGCGCAAGAAGTGCATTCCTTGAGGCAATTAAGGGAAGTACAGATGAAATGGATGAATGTGATGTAGTTGTTCCAAGAAGTCTTGTTGCAGATTTTATTCTTTTTACCCATGAAGTTGCAAAGAAAGTGGGACTCAGAATTCCATCATTCGGACATGCAGGTGATGGAAATTTGCACATTTACCTTTGTCGTGACGGTAAAGAGGAAAAAGAATGGATAGAGAAGAAAGAAAAGGCATTTGACCTCATGTATAAAAAGAGCAGAGAAATGGGTGGTCTTGTATCTGGGGAACATGGTATTGGCCTTGATAAGAGAGCTTACCTACGTGAAGTTCTGGGCGACGGACAGATTGAAATAATGCGTGGAATCAAACAAGTGTTTGACCCTAACGGAATTCTTAATCCGGGAAAGGTTATCTAAACCGGGCAAACTGACCGTTACCAAGAAAACTAAACAAAAACAACAGGCAGATATGGGAAAAACTCTCACATCTGCCTGTAGACTTACATCAGAAACAACATTTTCAAAAATTTGGTGGGTTCATCTCGTATTCTGTTGGTCAATAATTGACATTTGGTCTTGTAAATTGACATTTACTGATATACGAGAATTTTTTTGTATATCAGTAATTTTCATAGGTGAAATGAATTTTTAAGTAGGAAATTGCAGAAAATCCCAAACTTTTTGATAAAAACTGGCTTGCTTTTGTAAGAAAAGCTTCAGATTTACTGATATATGAAAATTTTTTCAAATATCAGTAAATGCCCTTACATAGAAGTCTGGGTTTTGCAAAGCAACACCACTAACTTGATCAACCCACCAATTTTTGAAGTGAACCATATTTGAGTATGTATCAAACTTCTCTTGCTTTTTCATAGTACCAAAGTATTACGCAGAATAAGAACATAAAAAAACAAGTCCTTACAGTGTAAAGACTTGTTTAATCATAGTAATCAAAATAAATTACTCTTCAACGATAATCAGGCAGTCTTTCGTGCTATTTTTACTCAAAAACTGGTACATTTTGGTATCAATTTTTATCCTCATTATTCTGTTTTTCAATGGCTCTCATTTTTCTTGTTTCATTTTTGTTTCACAAGAAATAATGCCATTGCAACATATTGAAGCCCATCAACAATCAAATGTTTCAAAGCTCTTATGTCCTAAAGCAGTATATCACATTCAAGATGCTTTCAACACCCATAAAACAATCATAGAAGGCATTTTTACAAATCTACCATAAAAGGAATAATAGTATGAGAAAAACAAGACATTTAAAGGTTTATTACCAGTATGGTTACAAGGATCAGAAGATCCCAACAATTCATCTTCATGGCAAATGGCTTACAAAGGATTGTGGCTTTGATCTGGATGACAAGGTAGTACTTGTTTGTGAACCGGGTAAACTGACCATAACCAAGGAAAAGTAAAAAGAATAGGCAGATATGGGAAAAGCTCTCACATCTGCCTTTTTTAATGCCTTAATAAAAAAATAAAGTGATGATCCTACGTTTACCCGTACACCCAGCTCGCAAACCGCCAGGAGGTCACCACTTGTACAAAAAAAGAAGTGATGATCCCACGTTTACCCGTACACCCCGCTATCAAATCGCAGGGAGGTCATCACCTTCTAAAACAAATGTAGCATAGAAAAAACGGTATGTCAAATAACCTCGATAACCCAATTCTCTATAAGACCATGAAAATTATAATCGTCATTTCCGCTTAAATGCAATCTAATTGTACTGCAAAGATTATCTACGAATTTAATTCCTGTTTCTCTTTGAGAATCAGCAGCACGAGCACTAATTACATGTTTGAAAGTTTTTAATTTCTTAATAATCTCAGACTCAAAGTTTTTCTTATTGAACATATCAAAAACAATTTCAACTGGTTTGGTTAACGAAGATGCAATTTTTGCTATCAAATTAATGTAAGCTCTTTCCTTATCTTTCTGTGAGAGGTTTTTGGTTTTCTTTACAAATGTGGAATAAACAACACAATGTTCAAATTCATTAAGTTCTGATAGCATCTTAATCTTCATATTTTGATATGTTCTATCCATAATCACGGATTTGAATTCTGTG
>JAZLGI010000067.1:0-11124 GCA_045616225.1 Sphaerochaetaceae bacterium | reverse complement strand
ATAAGTCTGTAGTTTTTTCAGACTATTTTGTACATATTCTGGATTGTCCATTAATCCGAAGTGTTCCCAGATTATTTCTTCTCTTGTTTGAGCATTTAAAATTGTAAAGTCAGGATAAACAGTGCCGTAGTTTTTTAGATAGAGAGGTTGTTCGTAACGATATTTTATCCCTTTTGAGTACAGTTTATTGGCAATTGTCAGTTCTGATTTTGAGCGGACTTTTTCTCCGTTTTCAGTTATGTAATAGGTTTCTCCAGGGGTAATGCCCTTTGTTTGATATTGTTGTTTTGCCCATTGTTCAGCAAATTGTTTGTCAGAAATCTCAAAAGGTACTATCAATTCTTTTATTTCTTCAGGCATATTTTCAAAAACATCCAGTACTTCTTTGAAATTGTAAAATTGAAAAAAATGGTCAATTCTTGTTTTCATAGTTAATGCTTTCTTAAGAACATGCTCTGCGTAGTATTTTTTCGCAAGAACTTTTAATATTTGTTTGTTGTCTTTTTGCAAATAAGTTCTGGTGCCATCTTTATGAACTACGCAGAACTGTATTGTGTTGTGGCTAGAAGAAATCTGCAGTTTATCTTCAGATAAATTAGAAAGGTTTCTCTTTGCTTTGCTGATAATGGAAACAAGTGCATTTTGCTGGTCTATAAGATCCATGGGAACTCCTGTACAATAGTAATTACTGATATATGAAAAAAAATCTGTATATCAGTAATTACAGTAGTTTTATTTGAAAAATTAAGGCAATTTCAATCAAAAAAGAGCGGTCAGTGTCTTACGTTCCCTGAATAAGACCAAAATGACCATGATTTTTGTATCTTTTTGTTTTAGAAACTGCATTGGTCAGAGAAAAATTACTGATATATGAAAAAAAATCTGTATATCAGTAATTCCCCTTTTACAAGCCTCACAAGAGGTGTTTCGGGCAGAGAGGATTCGCCATTTGCCTTCCGGAAGTCCGGCTACATGGCCGACTTTGCTTCGGACAACACTTAGTTGTCCTCATAAGACATTGTCAAGAATCAAGATAAACAGCTCCGCTGTTCTTGACAATATCATTTTACGCTACCGCCGTTATACCGCAAAGCTTCGAATCCTAATTCTCGGGCAGAGAGGATTCGAACCTCCGACCCTCTGGTCCCGAACCAGATGCGCTAAGCCCCTGCGCTACTACCCGTTTAACAACCAAATCTTATGTATTTTGGTTATATGTGTCAATTATAGATGTGTTTCATCAAAAAGGTCGTACAGTATTTTTCTGAATTCTGAATTGTCTTGTTTTAAAATGCGGCTTCCCCGTGTAATTTTGCATAGGGAAACTTCCATTTCCTTGGCAATGTCTCTCTGAGATGTTCCTTTGTAAAGTTCTTTTAATATGAACCATCTCTTGGCAAGATCTTCAAGTTCTGATTTTGTCAGAATTTCGGTCAACAATTTTCTGGTTGTTTGTTTGTCTTTTGAGTTTGTGAAAATTTCAATTAATTCATCAAGATTATCCAAACAGTGCCTCCAGTTTTTTCCTTGCTTCTTCTGCCTTGCTGGTATTCTTTGTTTCTGTTGGTTTTGTTTTGAGCATAAAGAAATCGCAGAAGTTTCCTCTTTCTTTGTCTGTTACGGGATCATTTATGTTCTCTCTGCAATCCCAATGACTTGAAGGAGAGTAGTATTCGCAACAAAGACAACTGTGAAGTTCTTTTTTACAGGAAGGACAAATTGTTGAACGACCTATGGGAAGCGTAACTAAATTTGAACAATATGGACACTTAGCCATTAAAACCTCAATTTCTCAATTAATTGTGCCATTTCCCCATCTGAGTATTTGTCATGCTCTATAGTAAATTTTTTACCATCATCTTTATAGCGTGGAATAACATGGACATGAATATGAGGCACTTCCTGTCCTGATGCCGGCTTATTGTTAATCATAATATTGCTACCATCACATTTAAGGACAGAAGTCATTTTCTTTTCTACCATTTTTGCAACAAGAATCAAGTGGGAAAGAACTTCATCAGGGCAAGATGCCATGTCCTCATAAGGTTCATTTGCAATGACAAGAGCATGTGCTTTTACTACCGGATTTATGTCCAAAATTACAAAGCAATAATTGTCCTGATACAGTTTTGTTCCGGGAATTTCTCCACGGTTGATTTTAGTAAATAGTGTTTCCATGGTTTTAGTGTATTGCTTTAACAAAGCGCATTCAAGTCTCAATTGACATTCATAATAAATAGGTGCTATTTTTAGACTTGGTATGTCCGTGTAACATGCCTAATTTGTTATCTAAGAGGTCTTCCATGTCAGGAGAATTAAAAGTTGAGAAACCAAAGGCAAAGAAGGAGCCAGTTTCCATTAAGAATATCATTACAAAAACAATTATTGTTATCCTTGCTTTATTGATGGTTGGAAGTGCATACTACATAGTTATCCTTCTTACAGCTGATAAGAATGCAGAAAAGAGTTCTTATGGATCTTATGACGGAGAACCGATACTTATTGAGTACAATAATGTTTTCTATAACTCACTCATGAGTGATCCTTCTTTCCAGGAAGCATACCTAACCGGTAATTATACAAACCTTTGGTCAAGTTACTATTCCGGATATCAGAGTCAAGTTCTGTTCATTGCTTTGTCAAAAATGGCAGCAAAGGCAGGAATTTCAGCTCCACAGGAACTTGTCAACAGAGCAATTCTTGAGACAGGTGTTTACAACGGAGAAGACGGAAAGTTCTCAGTAGATGTTTATAATTCAACAGAGGCTCAAACGAGATCAGATTCTGAAGCTTACATGAGATCTATTCTTCCTTATCAGATTGTTGCAAACGATCTTTGTACAGCAATTGTAACAGCAGAAGAGAAACAGTTTGTTGCAGATCTAGCAAGTGATTCCAGAGATTTGGATTACTACTTCATTAATTATAATGCATATCCTGACAAGAGTGCTGTTTATTATGCAAATCAGAATGCAGACCTTTTCAAGAGTGCAGATGTTACAATGATTGCATTTGCTTCTGAAGATTTGGCAACAACAGCTTTGGAAAGTCTGAATACCGGAACAAAAGCAGAGGATTTGGAAGATGCTTCTATTTCTTCAAAGAAAGTTTCTGTAAATACAATTCAGGCAGCTCTTACAGAAAGTTCAGATATTGATAAAATCCTTGCATTGAGTGTAGGAAGTTACAGTGAACCTATTGAGACTGTAGGTTCTTATGTCATCTTTAGGCTTGACAGTGAATTTGTTCCTGCTGATGTTACAGATGCAGATGTTCTTTCTGAAGTCAAAGCCTATATTTACAAGACAGATGCTGAGACAGTAAAACCGTTTATTGAAGATGCAAAAACAAATGCAGCTGCTCTTTCTGCAGAAGAGTTTGAAGAAGGTGCCCAAAAGTACGGAAACGGAGTTATCAGTGTTATAGGTGTTGCAAATAATATTGGTAATTCTCAGTTTATCTCAGGGGCAAACATTGTAGATTCTACCGGAAAACTTGCAGAAGCAACTGCCGACGAAACTGTAAACAAGGAAATCTTTACTGCAGCTCAAGGTGTTGTATGCGGACCTATTGCAGTAGATGGCGGATATCTCATGGTTAAAGTAGCAAATACAGACACTCAGAACGTAATGGGAAGCCTTATAAATACTCTTTATGATTTCTATGCAAATCAGATTCCTGTAAACGACATTACAATTGCTGTTCTTTCAAGTGATAAGCTCAAGGATAATTTCACACAGCAGTTCCTTTCTACAGTACTTGGGGACATTAGTACACAGAACTGAGTTTGAAAGAATTGAGAGTCTGTTGTGAAGCGCAAGTTTCTTGTTCTTATTTTGCTGGTTACTGTAGTATTTTCAGTAGAAGCAACAGTAACAGCTCATTATATTCTTGATGCTACCGGCTTGACTTCAGAAATTGCCTTGGCATCGAAATATGACATTCCTTCAGAGAGAAAATATGATAATTATATTTCTTTGAAGAGGGAAGCAGAGTTCTTTAAGCAGCAACTTGTCAATTCAAGAATTTTTAAGAGTGTAGACGTTGAATATAAGGAGACATCTCAGGATAACTGGGATGTCTTCATTCGTATGAAGACTTCTGCAACTTTTATTATTCTTCCTTATCCAAAGTATGATTCAAATGAAGGATTATCTTTAAAATTAAAGGCAAAAGACACAAATTTTTTAGGTACCCTTGGAGAAATGGATTTTACTATTGATTTGGTTCAGCGTACTGAGGGTAATGATGAAAATGCTCTGGATTTTACTTCTACAGGTGCAGATATATCTTTTGAATTGGATGATTTAAGAATTGGGGAGACTATAATAAACACTTCAATTGATGCTCAATTGGATTTTGGAAATGATGATTGGAAAGATAGTTCCAAGGTCTCAGGTTCTGTTTCTCTTGCAGAGATGGATTTGGGTGCTTCAAAGTTTTCTTCAGCCATAGAATTTGAGGGTAATTTCTCAGGATTTGATGAATCTGCATTGGGTTTTCTCGTTGGATTTCAGAAAGTTCCGTTAGGGAATTTAATTACATTTCATTTTAATCCATACCTCTATATAGCACCTCAGAATTTGGATACAGTCATAGATATTAATGAAGGAGATTTAAACTTACCTTCAAGTGTAGGAATAAAGAAGTACGGCTTTGACAGTGGAATCAATTACAAGAAGTTTGGTTTGGATGTTTCTTTCTTTAATTATCTGAAAGAAGAGGAAGAAATAGAATTCAAAGATCCTCACTATGGTTTTTCTTTTAAAGCTTTTTATAATCTTTTAAAATGGATTGAGCCTTCTGTTTCATTAACTATGAACAGAAGACCTGATTCTGATTTTCTTAAAGACATTACCCTTGAAGAAAACGTAAAATTTCTTTTTTCTGACTTTAGTTTTTCTGTTGGTGAATTCAATTCCGTTGATTTTGAGGATGAGTCTACTTCTGTTGGTTTTAAGGTTGCTGCTTCAACTGAAGTTTCAAATGTTAATTATATTTTTGATGATTTCAGAAAAGGTTTTTCATACAATATTTTGGCAGAAGGTCAGATTTCTGTTCTTTCTGATTTGTCTGATAAAACCAGTGCCAAAGAAAACTATCTTAGAGCTAAAGGAGAATTTGTTTGGTTTCCGTTTGCCTTGAAAATGTTTAATCCGTCTTTAAGGTTAAATGTTGCTGTCGCAGATAGGGCTTTTGGATTGTTCAGGCCTGATAATCTGGAAGACGAAGATAAATACAATGGATATGGCTTTAATTTCTCCAATACAAAAGAAGTGACTTATCTGGGAGAATACATGAGGGGAATCAGAAACAACGACGATAAATCCCTTTCTGTTTTCAACAGTAATTTTGCAGCGGTTCTTAATTTGGATTTAAGGCTTGTTGCTGATAATACATTTGATTTTGTTAAGTTCTACCTGACACCTTTCTTTGATGCTGCTTTGCTCATTAATTATGATTCACAATCTACTGAGTTCTTTTGTTCTGCAGGGTTTGAGGGCGAGATGTTTTTCTCAAGTTTACCTTCTTATCCAATTAGGGTGTCTGTAGGATGTGATTTGGAAAAAGTCAAAAGCATGTTAAAAACTAAAGAAACTGCTGCCGGTTTCTTAGAGCTTTTTATTGGTTTGCATCATTTCTATTGATTTCTTATAATTTAAACATGGAAAAAATTAGAGTTGCTCAGATTATTGGCAACGTGTTTGAAGGTGGAGTTGAGTCATGTATCATGAACTACTTCACAAATATTGATACTTCAAGAATCTCTTTTGATTTTTTTGTAGAGCGTGACAGCAAGGTTATAGATAAGGCAAAAATTGAATCTCTGGGCGGAAGGGTGGTTATTGTCCCTCACTATACTCACTTTTTTAAGTATATGAGTGAAATGAAACGTCTTTTGAAAGAAGGAAATTATGATATTTGTCATGCCAATATGACAACTTTGAATGTATTTCCTCTTTGGTGTGCAAAGAAAGCCGGAATTAGAGTCAGAATTGCCCATGGACATAGTACAAATAGCAAACAAGAAAAACTCAGAAGTTTTTTTAAAACCGTTTTGAAACCTTTCTCAACTTGTTTTGCCACTGAGTTATTTGCTTGTGGCGAGAAAGCAGGGAATTGGCTTTATGGAAGCAAGCATGATTTTAAGATTATTAATAATGCTGTTGATTTGTCTCGGTTTAAGTTTAATCCGGAAAAAAGAGAAGAAATCAGGTCTCTGTTGGATGTTTCAGATAAATTTGTAATAGGACATGTTGGTAGATTTTGTCCTCAAAAGAATCAGGAGTTTCTTATTAATGTTTTTTTCCGTGTTAAATCTGAGAATTCTAATGCAATTTTGCTTCTTGTTGGCGAAGGTCCGGATTTTGTGAAAATCAAGGATTATGTAAAAAGCAAAGGACTGGAAAAAGATGTTGTTTTTGTGGGGAGTTGCAATAACCCACAAGATTATTATCAGGCTATGGATTGTTTTGTTCTTCCAAGTCTGTACGAGGGCTTGCCTGTTGTTGCACAAGAAGCTCAAACAAATGGGTTAAGATGTCTTTTTTCAGATCAAATTACCAGAGAAATCAGGTACCTTGAAACAACAGAATTTCTTTCACTGGAAGAAGATAAATGGGTAAAAGCATTGTTGTACCCAAGTTCTGAGAACAGGGAGATAGGGTATACAATTATGTCCAAAACAAAATACAATATTACAACTGAAGCCGGCAAGCTTCTTTCGTATTACGAAGATTTACTAAAGAAGGATAATATATGAAAAAATTTCTAGCTTTTTTTATGATTTTGTTTGTTTGTGCCATTGTTTGTGCGGCAGAATTTCATTCTGTCCCTTTAGACAGTGAAGCCTATAGAATTATTGAAGTTGGAGTAATAAGGGGAATTATTCCTCCTCAAACAGATGTAAAGCCATATAATCTTGACTTGGTCAGAGATTTATTATTGCAAATCAGAAACTCTGAAAGCAGTTCCAAGACCGAAAAAAAACAAATAGACAATCTTTTTGCTCAATTTGACAGATTGTACGGAAAAGCTAAAAGTGAGACTTTCAAAGAAATATTGGACAGTGGTTTTTATAAAACTGTTTCTGCTGATGGTAAGACAAATGCTGCTTTTGGAATAGGTCTTTCTACAAATACTATTGGTGGCATGAATTTAGATGGAGAAAAAATACTTGATAGCAGAAACAAAATCTCCGGTTCTCTCAGAGGCGATATAGCAGGAGTTGTATCCTATGATATGACAATGTCCGGAATTTTAGATAAGTTGGAAGAGAAAGCCTTTGTAGATTCTGATTATTATACAGAATGTGAGGGGAAATACTTAAATCTGTTTGATGGCGGTTCAGGTCTTGAAACAAAAACCTCTAATGGATTCTGGTTTGGATATGCTTCTAATTCGGAACTTTCTACATCTTTGGGTAATGGTATTTTCTCTGCAAGAATTGGTTCTATCAAGCATGATTGGGGAGTAGGAAACGGTAATATTGCCCTTTCAAAGACTGCAAGAAGTTTTGATGCTTTTGAGTTTTCTTTAAAGCCTACAGATTGGGTCAGCCTTTCTGCAATTACCGGTTCTCTTGGAAAGTTTGGTTTTGGAAATGAACAATTTTGGCCTTCTGATAACTGGCATGAAGATCTTTATGATAATAATTTCGCTCTTCACAGAGTTGAGTTTGGTCCTTTTTCAGGAGCCAAATTTACCATTTGGGAATCTGTTGTCTATAGAAAGCGTTTTGAAATGGCATATTTGAATCCTCTCCAGATTTATATGTTTGCCCAAAACAGCCTTGGTGATTTTGACAATATGATTGCCGGTTTTGATTTTTCCTATACTGCAAAAAACATAGGTATTTTTTATTTTCAGGCTGGATTGGATGAAATGAATTCTTTTAAGAAAGTTTTTTCATGTCCAAGAAATATTCTGGCAGTTCAGGTAGGCTTTAAGGGCTCTGTTAAACTTCTTGACTTTACTACATTTGGCATTCAGGGTACTTATATTTCTCCTTTCTTTGGAACTCACTATGGTAGTGATTATGAATTTAGTCCTGCAGGGAACATGCCTTATAAAACAACTTATGTAAATAAAGGTCAAAACCTAGGTTATGCTTTGGATCCAGATTCTATAGAACTGTTAGTTACAGCTGAAACTTCTTATAAGGGATTTAATTTCTCATTAAAAGCAAAAGATGAGATTAGAAGTTATCAATATGCAACAGATACTGTTGGCGGACAAAACATGTTAACCACTATGTGCTATAGCAAAACAGACCTTCTGGGAGATGATGGTATGTGGGGAGAGTATTACAGTAAGGATTTCTTCAACAATATAGGTGAGAATATATTATCTGTTGAAGTAAATGCAGAAAAGGCTTTTGAGAATCTTCCTTTTACCGTTTCTCTGGGCTTAAACTATATCCTTGATTCATTCAGAACTATAACAAACCTTGATGTTATCAAATTTATGGAAACAGACAAAAACGGAAATGCTGTTTGTTATAACTTTGGCAATCCTGAATATAGCAATTGGACTACAGAACATAGAATTCTAGGGGCAGTTACCTGCAAGATTAATTTCCAATGAAATTTTCAATAATCATTCCTGTTTACAAAGCAGAATTATTCCTCAGCAAATGCATAGAGTCTATTCTTGCTCAAACTTTTACAGATTTTGAAGTAATCCTTTGTGATGACGGTTCTCCTGATAAAAGTGGTCAGATTTGTGATTACTATGCAACTTTTGATTCAAGAGTTCATGTTATACACAAAACAAATGGCGGTGCACTTTCTGCCAGAAAAAATGCTTCTGAAAAAGCAAGAGGGGATTATATTTGTTGTGTAGATAGTGATGACTGGATTGGAAAAGACTATCTTAAAGATTTTTCGGATTATATTGATTTGTATCCCAATGTGGATGTAGTTTGTGGCGGTTTTACTAAAGTTAGAAAAAACAAAAATATAGCTATTCCAATAGATTCTCCAGAAGGTTTTTACAGTAGAAAAGAAATAGAAGATTTAATATTTCCATCATTAGTTCAGAAACAAGATGCTTCGTATTTTAGACCTGAGCTTTGTGGGAAGGTCATAAAGAGAAGTTTATTTCTTAAATTTCAAGAGGCTGTTCCTAAGAACCTCATATTTGGAGAAGATAGATGTTGCATAATTCCTTTGATATATAATTCAAATAGTATAGTAGTTTCAAAGAAATGTGATTATTTCTATCGGCAAAACCCTAATTCTATTATGAATGGAAAAACTGTTTTTTCTTGGAATCAGACAAAAATAGCAGCTGATTACCTTGCTTCATGTATTGATGTCTCTCAATTTGGTTTTATAGATCAGTTAAACAGGTATATAGAACATTGTCTGTTTACGAATATTACTTCTTTTTTTGCACATGAAACAAAGTTTAGTGTCGCAAAAAAAGAGATTTTGGAAGTATTGAATGACAAGTATTATAAGAAAGCCATCAGTAGTGCAATCTTTAATACCGGAAATAAAGCAAAATTAATGGATTATTCATTAAAAAGGCATTTCTTTTTTCCAATTTGGATTTATTCAAAAATCAAAAAAGCCTAATGTTTGACGGTTGTAAAATGCTTTGTATATGTAAACTTAGGATGCATATTTAATCGTGTTTGACTACGTTTTTATTTGTTTATATACTTCAACAATATGCCAAGAGTTAACAGCCCTGATAGGCGGTTTGAGAAAAAGCAGTTTAGAATTCGTATTCTCTTTGATATGGTTTCAATACTTGGTGCTTGGTTTCTTTCGTACTTGTTGAGGTTCTATGTCCTTCCAGGTGGAATAGTAGGAAAAGATACATTTGGTTTCTTTATTTCAATATCAAGTGTTTCTCTTGTATCAACTTATCTAATCATGTACTACTTTGGGCTTTATGAAAAGAATATATCAAGGCGTTCTGAATTCTCCGGTCTGCTGAAAGTTTCTTTTGCAGAATTTTGTATAATGGTGGTTTTTTATTATTATTTCTTCCAAAATAAAATCTCCAGAATGCACTTAGCAATATACATGATTTGTTTATTTCTTTTATTAATTATAGGAAGAAGTATTACAAACACAGTTTTGGCAAAAATCTCAAATAACGGAAAATATGATTTGAATGTACTTTTGGTTGGTTCCGGAACTCGTCTTAACAATTATTACAAGGCAATTACAAAAGACAGGGCTGTCAATAGACTTAAGGTTGTTGGCCAATACCTGTCAGAAGGCTCTTGTTTTGACGGAGTTTCTCCAATAGAAGCAGATTCTCTTGAAAATGCAATAGAAAAAGCTTGTGCTGACATAGTTGTAATTTCTTTACATGGAAGCAGGTATTCAAGTGAAGATGAAATCATTAGGCAGTCTCTTAATTTATTTAAACAACAGGTATACGTTATTCCTAACATTCCTGATACCTTTACAGGAGCAGATCTTTCAGAAATTAGAAAAGTACCTGTTATTCAGTTGAATTACAGTGAAATGTCTTTTGCCAGTCGCTTCATAAAGAGAACATTTGATATTGTCTCATGTTCTTTGGGAGTTCTTGTTCTTTCTCCGCTTTACATTTTGCTTGCAATAATGGTAAAGATTTCGTCAAAAGGGCCTGTTTTCTTTAGACAAAAGCGTGTGACAAAAGATGGGAAAGTCTTCGAGATGCTAAAATTCAGAAGTATGAGAACAGATATGCCGGAAGGGGATGCTCATTGGA
Source organism: Sphaerochaetaceae bacterium (assembly GCA_045616225.1). Classification (GTDB taxonomy): domain Bacteria; phylum Spirochaetota; class Spirochaetia; order Sphaerochaetales; family Sphaerochaetaceae; genus JAZLGI01. Next base: position 408 of record JAZLGI010000067.1, on the reverse strand, counting down.
CAACAGAAGATGATCCGCGTGTAACAAAGATAGGTAAATTCCTCAGAAAAACAAGTCTTGATGAATTGCCTCAATTTTTCAATGTAATTTCAGGAGATATGAGTCTCATAGGACCAAGACCTGAAAGACCTGAGTTGGAAGAAGTTTTTGTAAAAACCATACCTGGGTACTATCATAGGCATAGAATGAAAGCCGGTATTACCGGATGGGCTCAAGTAAACGGACTTAGAGGAAATACTTCTCTTGAAAAGAGGATAGAGTTTGATCTTTATTATATCAGAAATTGGTCTGTTTCTTTTGATATAAAAGTTTTCCTTTTGACTTTCTTCAAAGGCTTTGTAAATAAAAATGCATATTAAATTGAGAAAAATTTTATTGATTTCCATTCTTTTTATTGTAGGTTCTGTC
>JAZLGI010000066.1:0-2355 GCA_045616225.1 Sphaerochaetaceae bacterium | reverse complement strand
GTTTGATCTTTATGATTCTCCGTCTTACGGTGTTCTTATGACATCTTTCGGGTGTCCGTTTTCATGTAAATACTGTGCTTCAAAAATTCTTTGGCCTGGTTATCACCGGAGAGCGTTAGATGAGGTTTTTGAAGATTTTGAGTTTCAGAAAAGCCTTGGAATAAAGGATCTTGCGTTTTATGATGATGCTTTACTTCTTGATAAGGATAATTATTTCTTCAAACTTACAGAACGGATTGCAAAAGAGTCTGACATAAGAATGCATACTCCTAACGGTCTTCATGTAAGACAGATAGATGAAAACTGTGCACATATACTGTATGATAGGAACTTCAAAACCATAAGGCTTTCTCTTGAGAGTATTGATCCTAAGGTTGCACATGACAGTTCTGATAAGGTTGCAAGAACAGAGTACAGTCAAGCAGTAAAGAATCTTCATAAGGCAGGTTTCTCTGACAAGGACTGTGAGACTTATATTCTTGTTGGGTTACCGGGACAGAATGTTAAATCCGTAAAGGATACCATTGCTTTTGTCAAAGATTGCGGTGGGGTTCCAAAACTTGCAGAGTATTCTCCTATTCCGGGAACTTCTTACTTTGAAGAAATTGCAAAGAATATGCCTGAATTGAGAAAAGAACCTCTTCTTCAGAACAATTCTGTTTATTGTTCTTATTTTTCAAAAGATATAGATCCTTATGTACTTCAGGAATTAAAAGACAGTTGCCGGTTAAGTCTGCAGTAAGGTATCAAGAAGTATTCTCTTCAGAATCTTTGACAAATACAGTACCTGTTGATTAAAAACAATAAGATTGGAAACAATAGTTTTTTCATAGTTGTATTCTATGTGTTAAGGTCAACCGATAATCGCCAAAAAAAGTCAGCCTAGTAGCCTGTTACATCTAATTGTTTAATTCAACGACAGGATACAAATGCTTAAGTTTGATTCTGGCATCATCCATAGTAAACTGCCAGTCAATTCCTTTCTGTCTGCTATTCCTGTCAACATACCATGCTTCTGATTCCCTCCGGAGCTTTTCCATAGAATCGATGTTCCTTGACAAACATTGTTTTGTGAACACTGAAAGTTCACATTCTGCCATATCCAACCACGACCCGTGTTTCGGCGTATGGTGTAATTCTATCTTATCTATAATTCTTCTTGCTTCAGAAGGAGTAAAAACTTCATACAATGAAGAAAAATTGTGAGTATTCAAGTTGTCACAGACAAGAACAATTTTTGAAACATCAGCATAATCTTCATCTACAAGCTTTTTTATCTGATATGCCCAATCAGTTTTTGTTCTTCTCTCACTGACTGTGACTCTTCTCCATCTGCCAAGTGGTTCGTTAAACATAAATACACAACAAGTACCGTTTCTTACATATTCGTGATCAACTTTCTCTGTATGATTCTTTTCAGAAAGCTTAATTGTTTCTCTGGAATCTGCATGCAACTCTATAGGTTGCTCATCCATACACACAACCGGAATATCAGGATTGTATGCTCTGGAATATACTTCAAGAACATCTTCCATTGCAGCAACAAATGCTGCATTTTGGTTCGGAGGGATACACCACATCTTTCTCAAGTGGGGCTTAAATTCGTTTTTTTTAATACTCTTCCAACCTGAACATATGAAATTGAATCAACAATCTCCAGTTCTACAATCCTTTCCGATAATAGTCTTAGTGTCCATCGTGTTCTGCCTTCTGGTGGTGTACTACATGCTAAAGCTATGATTTTTGCTTCAGTTTCCCCTGTAATCTTTGCAGGTACCGGAGGACTTGTACGTTTTTTTCTCTTAATGGAATTAAGTAAATCCTCCGGTGAAGAAGCTTTCCTTCTCAAAAGAAAGTTTTCTTTTATGTTGTGTACTGCCTGAACAGAGATTCCAAGTGTTTCTGCAATGCTTACATCTTTTTTTCTTTTCTTGCCTTCAGATTCATCAGCAAGAAGCAAAACATTTGCTCTTCTTAAATCCATGGCTTTTGATACACCGCAACGAACCATTTTTTCAAAACCGGTTCGTTCTTCTTCGGTAAGCTGTATTGTAAGTTTTTTGTAGTTCTTTGGCATAATGTACCCTCAATTGTATCGTTATGTAAAGGATACATCAAATCTAATAAAAATTAAAGTTTTAGTTGTAACAAACTACTAGTTTCAATGATAAATGGGCAGTTTGAAAGTAACTCCGGAGTCCTATTCAATCACACTGATTTTGGTGACTTCCTAAAGAAAAATGAAATAACAGTACTTGATCTTGTCAGTGAGAAAAAGATTAAAAGTGGTGATGTTATTCCTTATTTCTCTAATTCTCATAAAGTAGCTTTTTTCTTTGAAAAACCGACATATAA
>JAZLGI010000065.1:0-2377 GCA_045616225.1 Sphaerochaetaceae bacterium | reverse complement strand
ACGCTCTCGCAAGTAGTGGTGTTCCATCCCCTGATATCTTTCTGTGTATTCTGTGTGCTCCGTGGTTCTTCTCTTGCCGCAGGCTATGCGTGCCTTGGAAAGGAAGAGTCAAGAGAAGGGAAACCAGCGCTTCGCAAGTAGCGGTGTCCCCTCTTTTGAAATTACTATATTCTGTGTGCTCCATGGTTACTTTTCATGTTTTGTATCACGCAGGGCGATCTCAAACGGAAGCCCTTTATTCAGGACAACCTGACGCAAAAAAATATTCACTGCACTCGACAGCGTGAACCCAAGTTCCTCTAAAATAGCAACAGATTTTTCTTTTAGCTGTTCATCAACTCTTACATTTGTAGAAACTTTTGTCCCCATATTTTCCTCCTGTAAACATCTGCCACACTCTAACCAAACTGTGCACATCTGATCTGCTCTCGTTTTAGGTAACACTTTTTACCTCACTGAACCCAATAGGGTAACAGGAGGAAAAAGTGAAGTACAGAAAATGGACCCTCGAGCAAAAACAAGGCATAGTAAGACTGTTTTATGCAAATGGAAGGAAATGGAAAGACAGCGCAAGAAAAGCAGGAATATCAGAAGGACTGCTAAGGTATTGGCTTGCCGATGAAGACATTAATCCGGATAATGAATATGCTAGAGAACTGAGGAGCAGATTAAAGGTAAAGCCTGCAAACAGGCATGAACCGAAAGATCCGTTTCCATCCGGGGTAGAAATGGCATCAGAAAAGAATCCTGATGAATTGCAGAGGGAGAATAAGGATCTCAGGAAGAAAATTGCCTATCTGGAAGATAAGGTTGCTTACCTTACAGAGTTGTACAAGGTGATTTCGGCAGAACCTGAGAAAATCTCAAAAAAAAACGATTCATCGCACTGTTCAGGCTCATCCAAGACGGACGCAAGAACATAAGAAGGCTGTGTGCAATAGCAGAAGTGTCTCCGAAGTGCTTTTACGAACATAGAAGGGGGCCGTCAGGAAAAGAAATCTCAGATGAATCATTGACTGTTGTAATCAAACAAGTACAACAAAAATACGGCAATTCCGTAGGATATAGAAAGATGCAGGACAGGCTTTATGATGACTATGGAATTGTTGCAGGAAGACAGAAAGTTCTGCGTTTAATGAAAACGGCAAAGGTGCTTTCAACGGTCAGAAGGAAGCATTTTACAGAAGAATACTATGTCAGACGCAGGGAAATGAAGGATAATGCCCCATCTGATTTGATAGGGCGAGATTTCTTTGCACTGGAACCATTTAAAAGATTTGTCTGCGACATTACATACCTTATAGGATGTGATGAAACTTGGTATGTAAGTATCATAGAAGACCTGTTCAGCGGAGAGATTGTAGGATGGAAGATAGGAGAACACTGCACTGCTGCTTTATGTATGGAAACAGTAATGATGATGAAGCAAACCATCGGGAAAACAAAAGATGTAATTCTCCACAGTGACGGGGGATCAACATACATTTCTTATGATTACAGAGATCTTCTTCTTTCTCTTGGAATCAGGCAGAGCATGGGCAAGAAGCTTACCTGCTATGACAATGCCAGGATTGAGTCCTTTAACGGTATCTTGAAAACAGAAGCCTTGTATGCATATTTCGGAAAGACAAAGGTCAAGGATAGAAGAATCCAGGTCAGACAACTTGCAGAAAGAGCCTTGTGGTTCATTCCTCTTTACAACAATCTTCGAAAGAAAGATTCCCTTGGGCACATGACTCCTGTTGCTTTCAGAGAGGCTAACCCTAAGGGAACTTATCCTATACTTTTATGATTTGTTTGACAAACTATCAGATATGGGATATATAGTAGTTGTTACCTTATTGGGAGCAGTGATGAAAAATGTGTTACCTACACTGCTTCGGTGACTTCAAAAAGTGTTACCTTTTTTCGGAGCATATCACACTGTATGTATGTATTCATATTTCGTGCCAAACGCTTATTTTCTATAAAAAATGTCATGTTTTTTACATTCGCCTTCCTGAACACATTCTTTTTCTTACACTATCTGTATGCTGTGCCTTTGTCAATCTGTTCTATACTGTCGATCTGTAGCATCAGGATATACACCGGTAAAATTTGCCTTATGAGAAATGTGAATTTCCAAAAGATAAATGAAAAGTATAAGGTGTCAGAGCATCCTCTTCGTCAGATGGCGTATGAATAGATAAATTTTAGTTTCGAGGATGAGGACACCTTTACTTTTCCATGCTTCTGCGGTCAAATCAAACCGGTGTCCGAAGCACGAGAAAATAAAATTTAGATATTTAGAAGCCATCTGACCTCTTTTTTAACGATATGTCCATAACAAATTATATGCTAAACATTGGTAGGAAAATATTTCCCTCTGTTTATATAA
>JAZLGI010000064.1:0-10107 GCA_045616225.1 Sphaerochaetaceae bacterium | reverse complement strand
TTTCATTTAAATTAATATTCATATTAATCTCCTTATTAATTTAATTTCTTATAAAATAATGAATTAGTAAAGACAATTTACTAATGCCCGATTAAAAACTACAAAAACTACAGAATTTTTGAGTTTTCATTTTAATTTTTCATTTCTTTCCTTTATCACCTCCTTTTTTGATTTCCGCTTTGCGCGAAGTTTTATGTTTGTTTTGCAGGGATGAATACTCTTTGAGGAACACCGGCTGCATTATTTCTTGACTGAGTAGAGAGGTTAAGTTGTTTTTTAACTTCTTTTACAAAATTAGATTGACTGGCAGGTTTTATATCCAGGTCAAAACACATTTGTGTATATTCAGAGTAAACATCTGCTGGATGACAGTACAAAATTGATTCTTCAGGATTGGTATCGTCGATAAACTTCTTAATCGAAGATAATCTGTATATTTCGGAATCAAGTAGTTTATTACAAGACTCTGATTCCGTCATTTCTCCATTATTCATTCTTACTCGATTCAAACCAATAATCCCACGATAAATTAACCTTTCAATGCATTCTTCCGAAAAAAGAAGCTTCTCAAATCCTGGTATTCTTTCGGAATCTACAGAAAAATCATGTTCAAAAGGAATTAATATAAGTCTTCTTGCCATAGCTCCTGTCGGATCATGTATGACAGGCATATTATTAGTGGAAAACACCAAAGTTGCTTTTGGCACAAAAAAGAATAGATCTACACCCTTATGCTCTGCTTTAATTCTTTCGCCGGTAACTATTTTCTTGATTTTTGAAACACAGTCTTCATTTAACCGTTTGTCTGAAATATCATCACCTATATTGGCTAACTTAGATTGTAAAGCTTGAACAGAAAACTTTTCTTCCATTTCTGCTAAACTTAGAGAAGATACATTTTCATCACCAAGAAGTTTAGTTAAAACTTTAAGGAATGTTGATTTGCCGTTATTCTTTGGACCCTTAAGAATAAACATTTTTTGGACTTCCGAAGACGAATACATGCAAATACCAATCATTTCCTCTAAAACGGCTATTCTTTCTGAATCATTATCGCACCAAAGGTTAATAGCCTTATCCATTAATTCAGACTCTGTCTTTGCATAATCGTGTGGAATTATGTTTTCAATAAATAAATCAGGAGTAAAAGCTTGTAATTGCAAATCTGAAAGTCTAAGGATCCCATTTTTAAAACCGATGTAATTTGTATCAACGTGGTAGTCTTCATTTTGAAGTATATCGTTGATGTAGAGGTATACTTCTTTTCGATCAGAATCTTTACTATTCGGGTATCTTTTGCAGACAATACTTTTAATTAAATTGTGATCCAAAACACTGGTATTTGCCTGATAGTACTCACCTGTATAAAGAAATAATTGATTGTTCTTCTTTTTAATATGATATTCATTAATAAGCTGATCGCCTATTACACTATGAGAGAACTTTCTATTTATGCCAATAGATTTGTTAAAGTTTTCATCTTTAATTATTTCATTAAAGTCTGATTTTTTTAACGGATTCTCAAAAATGAAATCATTTATTATCTTTAAGATTTTCTTGCAAGATTCAACATCAAAACCTGCACTTATCAATGTGACGCAGTATTTTTGTAAAGCAACTTTTTTTTCTTTTTTATTTTTCAGCCCCAATAAGTTAATATCACTATCAACCAATTTTAGGAATTGTGGTACTTCGTCAGCATCATCGTATATGTTTTTATTATCATATACATAGTTATCGTAATATTTTAACAGTACATAACTGTCTTTTGAGCCCAATTTAATGTCTATCGGAAAACCAAGAGCACATTTTTGTTGAGTTGCTTCACGCTTAAAAACGCCATTATTGTAAAACAAGAAGTTCCATTCGGAATCAAAAATTCTAACAGAAGAATTTCTTATTTTGAACTTGTGAAGGATACAATCTAATATCGCACCAAATGCAAAATCCTTGACTGTTATTAGAACAACGTTGTCTTCTAGAAGGCCAGCGTATTCATCACGTTTTTCTGCAGCTCTCAACGATAGGAGGTTTTCCCCTTGTTTGTATCCCCGAGTCGCAATGCAATTAATTGTTTCAATATAGCCTTTGTATAGGTTTTTCATTTCAATCTTCCTCCGGAATGGATATGCCATATGAATCTTCTAAGAATTTTTTATTTACTTTTCCTCTAATAGATATATATTTGTCAGAGTATTTTTGGTTGAGTTGTTTAATTACTTTGTAAGCATGTGAAATACTGATTCCAAGGATTGAGCTTACATCTGAGGCTTCTAAGAAAACTTTGTTTGCAGGATTATTCATTTTTTATCGACTCCTTTACACATGCGGAATTGATTTTTTCAACCAACGCTTCTTGGGCGGCAATTGGTAATTCTTTTCGTAGCATCTTGCTGAATGCTACTTCGCCCATATCTAAAACTTCAGCAATCTCCCATTGCCTTAATCCATGTTTTCTAATAGCAGCTCTGACAAGCATATTATTTTTCTTCATTTGTCTACCTCTGCAGAAACTTTACAAGTGAAATGTAAACTTTTCCATACTTTTATTGACAAAATTATTATTATTTTTTACCCTGTAGTAAACAAAGTTTACCTTAAGGAGGTATTTATGACAAAAAAATTGACGGAAGATCAATTACGGTGCTTCATAGAAAGACTAACGTCTTTGGTTGAAGAAACGAAAATTGATGGAAAAAGGATGAAGTATTGTGATTTAGCGAAAATTACAAATACTTCAAAGAAAACTATTAGTTTTTGGATTAATGGAAAAGCTTTTCCCGATTCAAAAAATCTTCTGGCTATATGCGAATATTTTAATGTCTCTGAAGATTATTTACTTGGCAAAAGCAAATACAAAAATTCGCATGATTGGTCAAGGTTTGATGATGACCCGAGATATATGTATATGCGAGATGAAGTCGGGTTTTTCAACTTTATAGAAAGAGATTTAGGAGAGATTCTTGATTTTCATCTTGATGGTGGTACTCAAGAAGATCCAACATCATCTGAATATACGTATTTTGTTAAAACCGTATTGGATTGTGCTGCTGATACGTACAACGAGATAAAGAAAAGAAGAAAAAACCAAGAGGAGAAAGAATGTCCATAAAAAGAGATTCAAAAACTGGAGAATGGTATTATCACTTCAGGTATACTGATAGCTTTGGCAAAGTACACCAGAGAAAAGGAACCGGATTTAAAACTCAAAAAGAAGCAAAGGAAAGGATGGAAATCGAGCACCGAAGGAAGACCGAAAGATTAGGATTGTCTTATAGAGAAGTTTATCAAATGTGCTGTGAAGATAAGACAGAACCAAAAAGACAATCTACACTGGATGTACATTCCAATATCTTTGAAAAACATATTCTCCCATACTTTGGGGATATGTGCATAAGTGATATTACCAAAGAGACTATCTACGATTGGCAAAGAATAATGAAGAATAAAACTTACGGAAAGGATAACCGGCATTATAAAGACACCTATTTGAAAACCGTAAATAATCAACTAAGCGCTGTACTAAACTATGCAGTATCTCATTGCGACTTAAAGGATAATCCATGCACAAGAGTTGGAATAATGGGTTCCGATAAGTCAGAAGTAATGCAGTTCTGGACAGAAGAAGAGTTTAAAAAAGTTGTAGCTATGGAAAAAGATATTCTCTTTAAAACGTTGTTTTACTTTCTGTTTTACTCGGGATGTAGAATAGGAGAAGCGCTGGCTTTAACTATAAACAACTTTGACTTTGATAATAACAGTGTTTTCATTACAAAAACGCTGTCTAAGCAAAGAGGTAAATCATATCTTCAAGATCCAAAAACTGAAAAGTCCAGAAGAGAAATAGTATTGCCTTCAAAAATAATGGATTTAATACAGGCATTATTTGACAGAACATACGATAAGAATCCTGACAATCCAATATTTCCTGTAGGAAGAACTACTGTAAGGACTCATATTGACAATGCAGCTAAAAAAGCCGGAATAAAAAGAATCCGCATACATGACTTCCGACATTCCCACGCTAGCTTGCTTATCGAAAGAAATGAGCCGATTAATCTTGTAGCAGATAGATTGGGACATGAAAACCCATCTATAACGCTAAAAACTTATTCTCATGTTTACAGTGCCAGGAACAAAAAACTCGCCGAAGATTTGGATAAATCTATAGGAGAAATAAGCATATGATTAAAAAATGTTTCAATTCTGTTTCTGTAGAATATAAGCATAAAAAAACAAGTCCTTACAGTGTAAAGACTTGTTGGGCTAATGTAATCGAGCAGTGTTATTCTTCTACGATAGCACCAACCGGGCAAACATTTGCGCAAGTTCCGCAACCGGCACACTTGTCCTGGTCGATTACATAGATGTCACCTTCGCTAATTGCTTCACAAGGGCATTCGCCGGCACATGTTCCACAAGCAGCACAAGCATCAGTAATTCTGTAAGCCATACAAAATCTCCTTCTAGAAAGATAAATCAATAATAAGTTATTGTTTTGCATAGGTCAATTGGCAAATATTTTTGTTTGGAGTATATTTTCATCATATGAAAAACCTAGTTCTTGCTGAAAAACCAAGCGTTGGTAAGGAACTCGCCAGAGTTCTCGGATGTGTAAATCACGGAAAATATTTGGAAAATGACTCTTATATTGTCACATGGGCATTGGGGCATTTGGTTACTCTATGTCCTCCTGATTATTACGGAGATGAGTATAAAAGATGGTCACTAAAGAATTTACCTATGTTGCCTGATACTCTTGATACAATGGTCATAGACAAAACAAAAGAGCAGTATGAAGTTGTAAAATCTCTTTTGGACAGAGAAGATGTAGATTGTGTCATTATTGCGACAGATGCCGGAAGAGAAGGTGAACTTGTTGCGAGATGGATTTTAAAACAAGCCCATTGCACAAAGCCTACCAAAAGACTCTGGATAAGCAGCCAAACAGATATGGCAATAAAAGAGGGCTTTGCCAATCTTAAACCTGGAAAAGATTATGACAGACTATATGCTGCAGCAGAGAGCCGTTCTTTTGCAGATTGGTACATTGGATACAATGTTAGTAGGGCAATGAGTTGTCACTTTGATACACGCCTTAGTGCCGGAAGAGTTCAGACACCTACACTTGCACTTATTACTTCAAGAGAAGATGAGATAGAAAGCTTTGCCGGACGTTTCTATTGGACTGTCAAGGCAGATTTCGGATCGTTTAAGGCTTCATGGTATTCCGCAGATAATACAATTAAGATAACAGAAGAAGCAAAAGCAAAAGAACTTGAAGATAAACTTAGAAATGCATGCGGAAAAGTAACAAAAGTTGTAGCTGTTCCTAAAACAGAGAAACCGCCATTGGCTTACGATCTTACAGAGCTTCAGAGAGATGCAAACAATATTTTGGGTTTCTCAGCAAAAGATACTCTGGATATTCTTCAACGATTGTACGAAGTTTACAAAATTGTTACATACCCTAGAACAGACAGCAGATATATTACAGACGATATAGTACCAACATTCCCGCAACGTCTTATAGCGCTTACTAATACTCCGTTCTGGGGCAGAGCTTCTGAATATATGAAAACCGGAATAAGAACAGATTTGTCACGTTTGGTAAATAACGAAATGGTGTCAGACCACCATGCACTTTTACCAACAGAGCAAAAAGTTGATCTTTCCAAACTTTCAAATGATGAGAAAGCTCTTTGGGAACTTATTATCACACGTTTTCTGGAAACAATTTCTCCTGATTATGAATATAAGACAACAACACTTGAAGCAGAAGTTGAGGGAGAAAAGTTTATTGCAAGGCTCACTGTGCCTGTAAAACAAGGTTGGAGAGATGTTGCGCGTGATATCGGAAGAAGAAGTGCCGTAACACAGGATACTACTGAAGAACAGGAAACTGGTCTTGTTTTTCTCAAAGAGGGAAGTGAGATTACAATTAAGGACGTTGTTGTCAAACGCAATGCAACTTTACCTCCTGACAGATATACAGAAGCAGATCTTCTTTATGCAATGGAACATGCCGGAAAGTTTGTCGAAGATGCAGAACTTAAAAAACGTCTGGAAAATGGACTGGGAACTCCTGCAACCAGGGCAGATATCATAGAAAAGTTAATTCAAAACAACTGCATAGAACGTCATGGTAAGGAGCTTTGGCCAACAGCAAAAGGACGTGAACTTGTAAGATTGGTTCCTCAGCAACTTAAGAGTGCAGAGTTAACAGGCCGATGGGAACAAAGATTGTTTGAAATCTCAAATGGCAACGGAAGTGAGCTGCCGTTTATTGCAGACATCAAGAAAAATGCAACAGACCTTGTTAACCAGGTCGTTGCAAACAGAGAAAGGTTTAATCCAAATCTCATGGGAGAGGAAGAGAAAAAATGTCCTCACTGCCAATGGCCTATGGTCAAAGTTGTAGATGAGTACGAAAGAATTCATTATGTATGCCAACGTTTCTCATGCGGTTATGAAGAGATGCTTTCAAAGAAGAAGGTTGAATCTGCTCCAATTGTCACACATGCAAGTGCATCTCCTACCAAGAAGGTAATAGCTGTAGCAAGTCCTGGTGCGGACGGCAGAAAAAAAGTTGTTATCCGTAAATCTGCAGTAAAGGCTGTTGTTCCTGAGATAAAATGGGAAACAGTAACAGAGGTTGTCAAACCAAGTCATTACAGACCTCCAAGACAGGAAAAACGTGATTTTACTCATAAAACTTCTCAGGAGAATTATAAGAAACATACATCTTATTCTTCTGAAGGAGGGACGTTTGCAGACTTCTTGAGAGCAAGTGAAGAACGAAAAAAACGAGATGAAGAAAAAAAAATAAAAAAAAGTGAAAAAAATAGATAATTTGTCGCAGGTTTGTCGCACTTTGTTTGCTATAGTGTAGCCAGAAAGAACGAATTATAGTTTTTTTCATTTTTCTCCAACAAGGAAGAAAGGCAGAAGGGGTGTCTTTCTTCCTCTTTTTTTTGCAAATTTTATCATTTTTATACAAAAAGTTAGAATCTGTCTAAAAACAGAAAGAATTTTGACTTTCCTCAAAATAGAATAGAAAAATTGAGAAGATACAAAAAACGATTTTTAATAATTAGATCCTGAACTACAAGATAAATTGTTTTGTTTTCAGAAAATAAATATCGATATTCAAAAACTGAATACATATTCATAAAGTATTCATTTCTACTTTACCATAAGTTATTTATATTATATTTATGTATAACACTTGCGCTTCTGGTGTGGAGGTTTAAGCTATGATGAAATTTGAGATAGTCAAGAACTTTGGAGAACTGTCTAAAACAAAATCCGGGTGGGCAATCGAGTTTACTTTGGTAAAGTGGTTGCCGGATAAGGGTGAGCCTTTTCTTAGATATGATATTAGACACTGGGATCCAGAGCATGCTCAACCAGGAAAAGGAATTACCCTTTCTGAAGAAGAGTTGGCAAAATTAAAAGAGTATCTTAATGAAATCAACTAAATGCGTTTGACTTGGACGCGTAATTTACAGCCTGTTTTTTGAGCGGAAGCTAAGAGACAGGCTGTATTTATTTCTTTCTTGTCTGACATAGAAGCCAGAGTTTGTGCTTCATTCAATAAAGTTTCAATTGCACTGCAAGACAATCCTTCGGTTGCCAAAGTAAGCAAAGACGGAGATAAGTCAGCAGAGAAGGTTTTTCCCTTTGAATAGATTTTGATTAATTGAGCTCTTGTTTCTGCATCAGGGTTTCCTATTGTGTATTTGATGTCAAAACGTCCAGGACGGACAAGTGCAGGATCCAAACTCTGATATGAATTAGTGGCGGCTATGACCATAATTCCGCTTGAGGGCTTAAAACCATCCATTTCATTAAGCAGAGTAGTGAGCATTCTGTTGTTTTCTTTATCTATTCCGCTTCCGTTGTAATTTCGTCTTTCTCCAATTGAGTCAAATTCATCAATGAATACAATGCAAGGTTTGTTTGCTCTTGCCTTTTTAAAAAGCATTTTTACTTTAAAAGCGCTGAGTGACATGATTGCACCTTGAAAATCTGCACCTTTTGTTGCAATGAATTTTACTTTTGCTTCTTCTGCAAGAGCCTTTGCAAACATAGTCTTTCCATTTCCCGGAAGTCCCTCAAGGATTATTCCTTTTACTTGTCTGATTCCCTGTTTTTCGTATTTCTCACGGTTTTTGAGAATGTCCACAACATACATCATTTCCTGTTTTATTGTTTCCATTCCTGCTATGTCAGAAAAGTGAACACCTGTATGACGAACCACTTTAAAAGTTTTAGAAGAAAAAGATATGAGCTTTACAATACCAAAGCCAACAGCGGCAAAGAATATAAAATCAAAAGCAAGATCCATAATTGCGTTGAAGTTGTCCATGACCTTTAGTTTACAAACAGTATCAAAGATGGTCAACTTTGAAATATTGTGACAGAAATTTTAGGTTCAACTTAAAGTTTGCAATTACTATTGAGGAATTCCTTAATTTTTTGAATGTATCTTGCGTATAATTACAGTTGTAATTTAAAGACTCGTATAATATCCTAAATAAGGAAAGATTTCTTTCTCAAGTGATAAATACAACGGAGGGTGTATTGTGAAATTCGGTCGTACTTTTAATTTTTCTGCAGGTCCTGCAATGATGCCGGAGCCTGTTCTTGAAGAAATTCGTGATGAAATGATGAACTACCGCGGGAGTGGAATGTGCGTCATGGAAATGAGCCACAGATCAAAGGTTTATCAGCAGATTATAGATGATGCAGAACAGGATCTCAGAGATCTTATGGGCATCCCAGATAATTATAAAGTTCTCTTTATTCAGGGCGGTGCAACACTTCAGTTCTCAATGATTCCTATGAACCTTATGAAAAACGGTAAGGCCGTCTATGTAGAAACAGGTGCTTGGTCAAGCAAAGCTATCAAAGAAGCAAAGAAAGTCGGAGAAGTAATTGTTGCAGCATCTTCAAAAGATAAGAACTACACATACATTCCTGATTGTTCTGATTTGGACATTCCTGAAGATACAGATTATGTCTACATTTGTGAGAATGAAACCATCCACGGTTCAACATGGAATAAGCTTCCAAACACAAAGGGGCATATCCTTGTTTCAGACCAGAGTTCAATGTTCCTTTCAAGACCATGTAATGTTTCTGATTACGGTCTTATTTATGCAGGTGTACAGAAGAATGTCGGTCCTGCAGGTATGGTAGTCGTAATTATTCGCGAAGACCTTATCAGAGATGATCTTGATAAGCTTCCTATTTATCTCCAGTACAAGACCCATGCAGATAACGGAAGTATGTACAACACACCAAACTGCTGGGCAATCTATTGCTGCGGAAAGGTTTTCAAGTATCTTAAGAGCATTGGCGGTCTTAAGAAGATGGATGAAATCAACAAAGATAAAGCAAAAGTTTTCTATGATTTCCTTGATTCTTCAAAGATGTTCAAAGGAACTGTTGTAGAAAAAGATCGTTCACTCATGAACATTCCTTTTGTTACAGAAAGTGCAGAACTTGATGCAGAAGTTGTTGCAGCAACAAAAGCTGCAGGCTATGACAACCTCAAGGGACACAAATCTGTTGGTGGTCTTAGAGCTTCTATCTATAATGCAATGCCAAAAGAAGGTGTTGTTGCTCTTGTTGAATTCCTTAAGAAGTTTGAAGCTGAACACAAATAATTTTGCCGTAAAATAAATTCCTATGTAGTGACCGGAAGCAATTCTGGTCACTTTTTTTTGAATAAAATGAATTTGAAAGTTGCTCTTGAATAAAAAAAATGAAGGGTCAGTGTTGGGCTGCCCTTCCTTTTTTTTGTTGGAGAAAATGAAAAAAAACTTTGTTTTTTCTATTTCTAAGCTATTATAGTACTATTTTGTAAAAATAATCTAGTAGAAAAGTTCAAAAAAAACAGAAATTTGAAAAAAGTTTATTTGTTGCCAAATCTGACTTTACTTATTATTCTTTACTTTGTGAATAAAGAATATCAACTATAAAGTTTACAGTTAGTGTCATTACTGCAAGATAAAGTGTTAGTCCCTGAAGAAGAGGAAAATCTCTGGAAGAAATTGATGTGGTTATAAGTTTGCCAATTCCCGGGAGAGAGAAAACATT
>JAZLGI010000063.1:0-3649 GCA_045616225.1 Sphaerochaetaceae bacterium | reverse complement strand
ACAGAAAAAATCTGAATTACTGCAAGGAGCATGGAATAAGATTAAGCGGACCAAGTCTTGGAAGACCAAGAAAAGAAAGAGAAAGCGACAGGAAAACGGAATATAAAGACAACACAGACAGGGTGGAAGTGGAAAGAGCATTCAGTCTTGCAAAGAGAAGCTATGGACTTGGATGCATTGTAACAAGACTGTCAGAGACAACGGAGAGTTCAATAGCCCTGTCAATCATTGCGATGAACATTGGAAGGCTGGTAAGCCTTTTATTGTCTCAAAATCAGGAGAGGTTTATCCGGTTCAGAAATGGGATCATTAGGAATTTACAGAGTTTGATTTTGAGTTATAAAATGAAGATGTTGCTTGACCTGTGTTGTTGAGCAGACATTAAATAAAGCTCGACAATTTGTCTCTTTTGTGCTAACTATTTAGCGTTAAAATGAGTTGGCATGAGTAGAACAAAAGATCCGCTTACAATATACAAAATGAAGCTCTTTACCCCTGGTAATCGTAGATATGCAGTCACAACAAACCCCGGTTTGAACCAAAACGGCAACAGGGCTTCCAATATTTCAATCTGGGGTAATGTTACAGAAAATTTACAGTTCAAGCCAAATCTCCGATTTGTTCTGCTTCCAATGACAGAAAAGAAAAAGTATCTGTTTCCACCTGAATGGAATATTCAAGAAGCACACAAGGTTGCAGATGACAGCAATGAAAAAGATTCATATCAGGGAGAAGATCAGTACTTAATTTACGGGGATACATTGCTTCTTGATGAAGTGGTCAATTCTTGTGGATTAAAGGAAGATTTAATCAAAGTGTTCGGAGAAACACAAAGTGCAAAGATACTGACCATATCATACTTTTGGTTGCTATGTGAAAAGAATCTGAACAGACTTGAATCAGAATCAAAGGTACAAAGCTTTCCATGTTCAGAGGGGATGAATCCTGCAGCAATTACAAGATTATCTCAGTCAATAACCAAAGAACAGATTGACAGATTTATGGAATTAAGAAAACAAAGGTATGAGCAAAACGGCAAGTGGTTTGGGATTGACAGTACAAGCTTAACAAGTTATTCAAGCAGTCTTTCAGACTCCCACTGGGGGAAGAATAAAGAACATGACTTACAGAGACAGCAGAATCTGATGGTTATGTATGATATGAACAGTGAGCTACCTGCACATTACAGAAATCTCCCCGGGAACATTCCTGATGCAAGAACATTAAGATTATTAATGGAAGAACTGAAGTCGGTACACTTCAAAGACTTCGGCTTAATACTGGACAGAGCATACCTTACAAAAGAAAACTTAGATTTACTTGTGCCAAATGGAATTAAATGTATCTTTATGGCAAAGACAAGTGATAGATATATCAAAACCGAGATACTTAAAGCATCATCACTTGAAAGCAACATCAGAAAGACAGGACAGTTTCTTGTGGAGTATGATTGCTATGCAAAGGAATGTGAATATCCGCACTCTTACAAAGGCAATGATGAAAAAGGAAGAGGAACAGAAGTTCCTCAAAGACTATGTCTGTTCTTTGATCCGGAGTTGCAGGGAGCAGAAGATAAAGTACTGACAAAAGAAGTTCTTGACTGCATTGCCAGTTTGGATACCTACATTAAAAACCAAGTATCTGTAGAAGAAAGTATTCTGAAGAAGATGAGAAAATACATTAACATCGAAGTTGATGAAGACAATATCATTACTTCTTATTCAATCAACCAAGAGAAGATAGATGAAAGAAGAAATCGTTGTGGATACTTTGCCATTGTATGCTGCAATTTGCCTAAGAAAGAGTATGACATATCTTGGGTGATGTCTGCATATTGTAAGAGAGACTTACAGGAAAAAGCATTTACTTATCTTAAAAGTTGGCAGAATGGAAGAAGACTCAGAACATCAACAGAACTGAGTACAGAAGGAAGAAAATTCTTTCAGTTTGTGACACTGATAATCAATTGCCAGTTACATCATCTGTACGCAAAAACAAATGACGAATTCAAGAGGTACATAGTAACGCCATGGCAGGCATTGGATGAGATGCGTTCGGTCAGACTTGTGAAGCTGAAGAACAGGAAACCTAAGGTTTCAGAATTTGTCGGAAAACAGGTTGATATCTTTGATGCATTTGGTCTTGAAGTTCCGAAAGGTTGTGCTCCGGCAACAAAAAGCAGGTCAAAATCAAGAGCCAAGAATTTGCACTAATTTTTTGTTGCAAAACTCAGACAGAATGGAAGAAGACTCAGAACTTCAACAGAGTTAAGTACAGAAGGAAGAAAGTTTTTCCAGTTTGTAACACTGATAATCAATTGTCAGTTACACCACCTGTACGCAAAAACAACTGAAGAATTCAAGAGACACGTAGCAACGCCATGGCAAGCATTAGATGAGATGCGTTCGGTTAGACTTGTGAAGTTGAAGAACAGGAAACCTAAGGTTTCAGAGTTTGTCGGAAAACAGGTTGATATCTTTGATGCATTTGGTCTTGAAGTTCCGAAAGGTTGTGCTCCGGCAACAAGAAGCAGGTCAAAATCAAGAGCCAAAAATTTGCACTAATTTTTTGTTGCAAAACTCAGATTTGTAACAAGAAAAACCTGAGTGAAAACAAAAAATCACCCACACGGGGTGATTTTCCAAGTGAGCGACGTACTTACAGTACGCTTAAACCTTAGGATCGTTGACCACTTGTAGGCAGCGTCTATTTCAACCTGCATCTTCAATCTACTTTATTATTCACAAGGAATCAAGCTTCTGGATGCAAGTGATGATTTTATTTGCTGGCTTTACAATTTCTAGTGTTTTTCCTAGTCAATTCTTTTCAAAACACGCTAAATCTGTAGCTTTTTTGTTTGCTCGGCGTATGCCAGTTTAATAGTCACAAGCGTGATTAGATGTCACATAATAGTGTTAAACATTCTAAATTTATAAATGCTCTTTTCTTTTATTTGCTATAAGCAGTAACACTGTTTTCAATTAAGCGTATTTCTTTAAAATAAAATAGAACCTTTCTAAAAATTCTTCCCGGTTTAATGGTTTGTCAGGAAAGAAATCTTGAAATATTCTAACTCCCTTTCTTGAATAAGCATTAAGCATTTTTATGCCTTTATCTGATAATAGAGTCGTGTCGTGAGATATATATTCAACCATTGTTTTTTCTAACAAGACGTCATGTGTTTCAAGACCGAGCCTCTTTGCTTCTGTTGCTATCAATAAGCCTGCTATGGTAGATGCACTGTTTCTATATGGCTCCGGATAGCGTTCTACTAAATCTATGTCATCACTTTCATCCTGATCAATTGCCACCGCAGCCATACCAATCAAAGCACAATAGTAAAAGGGATCGAACATAATAAATTTACTTTTGTTATCAGTTGAACTACTTGCATATCCACCAGTTGTTATTATGTTTCCAAAGTATATTTTGCTTTCTTTTCTCCATCTAAACATATTTATTCATTCTCCCTACTGTCTTGCTGATACTCATTAAAAAAACTGATTTCTCGACTAACAATAATATCATCATCTCTTGCTATTATTGTAAAGAAAGCAGAATTAATATCTTTATAAAATTGATTTGCAAATTGATCAACTTCTGCTGATGTAACAAACGCAAGCATCTGATTAAATAATGATGGAACAAT
>JAZLGI010000062.1:0-3874 GCA_045616225.1 Sphaerochaetaceae bacterium | reverse complement strand
GCCTTGAAAACATAGATAAGTTAATTCACATAGATCAGAGTCCTATTGGAAAAACTCCAAGATCAAACCCTGCAACCTATGTAGAGCTTTTCCAATACATAAGAGACTTGTATTCAAAACTTCCGGAGAGCAAGGCAAGAGGCTACGGCCCTGGAAGATTCAGTTTTAACGTTGCAGGAGGCAGGTGTGAACATTGTCATGGTGACGGTACAATTAAGATAGAAATGAACTTTCTTCCGGATGTCTATGTCACTTGTGATGTTTGTCACGGCAAGCGTTTCAATCAGGAAACTTTGTCCGTAAAATATAAGGGAAAGAGCATAAATGATGTTCTTGAAATGACAGCCAGTGAAGCTCTTGAGTTTTTTGAATCTATCCCTGCTTTAAAAAGAAAACTTAAGACTCTTTGTGATGTTGGACTTGGTTATATAAAACTTGGTCAGAGTGCAACTACTCTTTCCGGAGGTGAAGCTCAGAGAATTAAACTTAGTCTTGAGCTTTCAAAGATTGGTACCGGAAAAACTCTTTATGTCCTTGATGAACCAACAACGGGACTTCATTTTGCAGATGTAAAGAAACTTATGGAAGTCGTTAACAGGCTTGTAGATGCCGGTAATACGGTTATGTTAATAGAGCATAATCTTGATGTAATAAAACAGGCAGACTGGATTATTGACCTTGGACCGGAAGGAGGCGACATGGGAGGTAAAATTGTAGCCCAAGGTACGCCGGAAGAGGTTGCTATGGTTGATAAGTCTTTTACAGGACAGTATCTTAAGAATTATCTGAATTTATGAAAAAGCTTTTGTTTGTTTCATTGATACTTTTCCTCTGTTTTGCTTGTTTTGCATCGGACTCTGAGAATTCTTATTCTCTTAATATAAAGAATGCGGACATGGTAAGAGTCAAAGGGTCTTATATTTTGCTTTCAGGTAATGTGAATGTAGATTTCAAAACAGACAGCGGGGAACAATATAAGCTTTCTTCTCAGCGTGTACAGATTGATACAGACAACAATACTTTGGATGCAAGCGGAGATGTTGTTCTTACAAAGGGCGACGAATCAGAGGCTTTCAGGGGAGAGGTTGTTTCTCTTAACTGGAAGAATCTGGATATTAAAGTCTTTGACGGAAAGAGCAGAAGTGAAAGGCAAAATGCAACAAAAACAAAGGTAAACTTTTATTCTCAAGGGGAATCTATTTCATACGCAGGTTCAGGCGACACTGTCCTTTTTGAAAACGGTATAGTTTCTACAAAAGACGGTAATACAAATTGGAGTATTAATGCAAAACAAATAGAACTTCTGGGAAATGACCTTTTCTTCAGAAATGCAACTTTAAGAATAGGAAGAGTTCCAATTTTCTGGTTTCCTATATTTTACTATCCTGGTTCACGTTTGGGATTTAACCCTGCAGTTGGTGTGACAAATGAAGGAAATTCCTTTATAAACACTACAACTGAGCTTTACGGAACTTATCAGATGAGTGCAGCGGCTACAAGTGTTCAGGAAAATGACACAGATGCCATAGCAGGCAATGTTATGAGTCTCTTGAAAAAAGATGACAAGACTGTTTTGGTAAGAGAAGGACTTTTGTACAGAGAGTATAATGAAAAAGATACTCTTCCTCCTGTTCAGAACTGGGCAAAGAAAACAGGAAGTCATTTTGTAATTACTGCAGATGCTTATTCAGAAAAGGGTTTTGCATTTGGATTTGACACTAAGAACACATTCTTTGACGGTAAAATTAAGCTTTCTGCCAGCGGTATGGCTGCATACAATACAAAGCCTAGTATTAAAACTTACAAAAATGAAAACATAAGCTTGCAGGAAAAACCGTTCATGTTTGCTACTGATTTATCAATGGATGTAAAGCTTAAGAATGTTAATCTTTCTTTGTCTGTGCCTTATCTTACAAATCCAAATATTAAGTCATTGTATTATAACAGAATAAATACTTTCTCCTTGGACAGTGTTTTTGGAACAAAACAGACACTTCCTTCTTCTTATAAGTCTGCCGTAAACAGTTATACAATGTCTTTGAATGCAAATACTTCAAAGAGAATAGGTTCATATAACTTTAACCTCAGTTCCCTTAAGGCAAATATTAACTATGTTTACAATGACTCTTTAAAGGATGATAAATTAGTAGGATTTGAGATAAATTCAATGTCATTGCCAACACTTAGTTTTAGCTCAAACGGTGTTTTCTTTGACAAAAAAACAGAAACGGTTTCCAAAACAGTTACTAAGGATTTTAACACCAGACAGGCAAAAGAGTTAGACAAAGAATTCAATGAGTTGCAAGAGGGTAGTTCTGAAAAACCTAAAGACTTGATTGCTCCACCGGATACAGGACTTTCAAAGACCAGTCAGGTTTCAGGCGGTCAGGCAAGGATGAACTACAACCTTTACTATAACCTTGACAATTATTACGTTAAAAACACAAACAAAACCACGGACACAGATGAGGACTATCTAGGCACATTTTCTTCAAAACTCAACGGCTCAGTTATGTTTTATGCAAAGGCTCCAGGCAACTGGCTTACTATTAACGACACATTTACTCCAACCTACAACTTCTCAGTGAGCAGAGATGAAACAAGGACACACTCAAGCGCATTCTCTAATACTATAACCATAGCTATTCCACAAGCCGGCCTTTCTTACTCTCTTGCCCAGAAACTCTACTCCAACACCATAACTATAAAAAAGGATAAAGAAAACCGAGAAATAACAAGAACCGAGAATCCTTTCTACGGTAAGTTTGATGCAAATTCAATTACTTCAAACAGCCTTTCATTCAGAAAAACCTTTGGCTTTTTGACTGTTGGTGTATCATCTACTTTAAAACCATTGACAGAAACATTTAAACCAAATATTTCCATATCAAAATTTGGATTCACAATCTCAGGCGACTATTCAGAAAAAAGACCACTGGGAGAAAAAGAATTCACAAAAGACAAGGCTAATTTCAACCTTTCATTCAGCAAAAAATTCTTTAGTTCTTACATAAACAATACCTATGATTTTACAAAAGAAGGTTGGGACGGATACTACAACAGTGCAAAAGTTAATTTTAACTTTTCAAAAATAAACTTTTCTACCTATGCAACAATTAACATGGAGAAAAAGTTTGAGGCAAAACGTCTTGAAACCGGAATTGGTTTTAAAGGTGGTTCTGCAGTTCTTACATTCAAAGATAAGGATTATAAAGCAGAAAAATTCAGATTCAATTATTCTTATTCCATTCCTGCAAAGTACTTCTGGAAGAACAGGATAGGACTGGAATCCAAGATGTCTACATCATTTAATTATGATTTTGAAAACCCTTATGCAACATCTTTGTCATTTAACTTCACATTGGGCTTGGCTGTAAATAAATTCCTGGATTTGAACCTTTCCGTAGTTTCTTCCAACAACAGTTTTTACAGATATTATGAAGGAAACAAGTTCATGGTAGGAGAGATGTTCAGCGACCTCTTGCGTTCATTTGATATAATCACAGGAGGAAACAGACGCACAAGCTTTAACTTAAGTTCATTTACCTTAAGTCTTGTTCATTATATGGAAGATTGGAATTTGTACATTGACGGTACGGGAAATGTTGTAAAGGACGAATATAACGCCTACTACTTTGATCCTCAGTTTAAAGTCTACATAAAGTGGAACATTATCCCTGAAATAAAAGTAGAAGACACTTATGCTTATGACAATAATTATGATGGTTTCATGTGGGAAAAAATAAGATGATAAATGCTTTTGTTTTTGAAAATCAGAGAACAATGCAGACAGTCTGCGGAATTAATGATGAAAATCTTTCTTATTTGGAAGACCTTCTTTCATGCAGTCTTTCTGTTCGTGGAAACAGGATTG
>JAZLGI010000061.1:0-6537 GCA_045616225.1 Sphaerochaetaceae bacterium | reverse complement strand
TATTAGCGGCTATCCGGAGCGAAGATTCATATGGTTATAAGATTATCAAAGATATGAAACCGTACATTGAGCTCTCAGAATCGACTCTATATACCATTTTGAAGCGATTGGAAATGGCCAAAATGCTGACCGTCCGCACATCGGAACACGATGGAAGACTTCGGAAATACTACCATATCACCGAAGAGGGTCTAAAACGTATTGATGAGTTCAAAAACGACTGGCAGAAGATCCTTTCTATATATCGATTCGTAACCAAGGAGGATGACGCTGATGAATAAGCAAGAGTTTCTTGCACAGTTATGCAAAGGTTTGTCAGGTTTACCGAAAGATGATATTGACGAACGCCTGACGTTTTATAGTGAAATGATAGATGACCGGATGGAGGACGGCATTCCAGAAGAGACTGCGGTTTGTGAGATAGGCGCCGTTGAGGAGCTTGTTTCGCAGATTATAGCAGATATTCCGCTTGGAAAGCTTGTAAAAGAAAAGATAACGCCGAAGAAAAAACTGAAAGTGTGGGAAATTGTGCTTTTAGTACTCGGATCTCCGATATGGCTGTCTCTTCTGATTGCTGCATTTGCCGTTATTTTCTCGCTTTATGTTGTGCTATGGTCTATGATCATTGTTCTATGGGCTGCATTTGCTTCCTTTGTGGCTTGCGGTCTGGCGGGCATAGCAGCAGGCGTGTATTTTGCCGCAGGCGGTAACGGTCTTACAGGAATCGCCATGATAGGTGCCGGAATTGCCTGCGTAGGACTTTCTGTTTTTATGTTCTTCGGAAGCAAAGCGGCAACAAAGTGCATTTTGAACCTTACAAAAAAACTTGCGATATGGATTAAGAACTGCTTTTTTATCAAAAAGGAGGAAGCGTAATGAGTAAGAGTGCAAAAAAATGGCTTATTGCAGCAGCTTCTCTCGTGACGATTGGAGCGATACTATTTGCAGCCGTGATGGCGGCATACCATTGGGATTTTACTTGTCTGAGTACCGATCACTTTGAAACGAACACCTATGAGATAAGCGAAGAATTCAGCAACATCAAACTGACCACGGATACAGCGGACATTCTCTTTGCCGCGTCAAGTGACAATATGTGCAAAGTGGTTTGCTATGAAAAGGAAAACACGAAACATTCTGCAAGTGTCCAGGACGGCACGTTAACCATAAGTGCCGTGGATGACGTAGCTTGGTATGAGCAAATCGGTATCAGTTTTCTTTCTCCCAAAGTAACTGTTTATCTTCCCAAAAAAGAATATGTATCACTTGTTATTAAGGAAAGTACCGGAGATATCACACTCCCAAAAGACTTTACCTTCGGCAGCATGGATCTGAGCCTCAGCACAGGTCATATCGATAGCCGCGCTTCTTCCTTGGGGATGATGCGTATCAAAACCAGTACAGGAGATATTCGTTTACAGGACTTATCTGCAGGAGAGCTTGACCTGACTGTATCAACCGGTCATGTGTATGCTCAGTCCGTTTCCTGTAAGAGCAATGTTGGCATTTGTGTAAGTACAGGAGATACAAGACTGACCGATATTTCCTGTAATAGCATCAATTCCAACGGTGACACAGGGAACATCACTTTAAAAAATGTCGTCACAGAAGAAATGATTTCTATTGAGCGCAGTACGGGGGATGTGCGGCTTGAAGGATGTGACGCTGGCGAGCTGGATATCCATACCGACACAGGTAGTGTAACCGGTTCACTTCTGTCCTCCAAAGTGTTTATCGTGCACAGTGATACCGGCAAGATTGATGTGCCCGAAACGACTTCCGGTGGCAAATGCAAAATTACCACGGACACGGGTGACATCCAGATTACGACAAGAGAGTAAAAAGAAAGACCACACCGTAGGCTTTTGTACCTATGATGTGGTCTGTTTTCTTGAGGTCTCCGCTTGAGGACGTCAATAAAAAACTTTTTTTAGAAAATCCCTTATTGAACGCTCCTAAACGGGAGCGTATTTTTGTAAGGATTGAATCGTAGCGGTAGGTATTCTACTTTTTTATTAGTTTTATTATTATATGATTTATGAAAATCAGCGACTTCACTTTTGATTTACCGGAAGAATTGATTGCCCAAACTCCTGCAGATAAAAGAGGCGGAGACAGACTTTTGGTAATAGACAGAAAAACAGGCAAATATACAGATTCTATGTTTTCTGAATTTCCTTCATTTCTTGAAGAAGGTTCACTTGTTGTTGTCAATGACACAAAAGTCAGAAAAGCAAGAGTCTATGGAGTTTCTGAAACAGGTGGCAAAGTAGAGTTTCTGTTTACCGGATCTGTATCTTTAAATTCCTGGCAGGCAATGGTTTCTAAGAGCAAAAAACAAAAAGTGGGTAAACGCTATACGTTTTACGATACGTTTGGTCAAGAGTATTGTACAGGTGAGATAGAAGCAGATGTGAATGATAATGACAGTGGCTCATCCCTTAAAATTGTAAAGTTTGATAAAAGTGTAGATGAAGAATTCTTCCAGAAGTGCGGTCATGTGCCGTTACCGCCTTATATAAAAAGAGAAGATGATTTTAATGATGAAAAAAGATACCAGACAATATATGCAAATGAATGCGGTTCTATGGCTGCTCCAACTGCGGGACTTCACTTTACGGAAGAAACTCTAAAACAGCTGGCAGCAAAAAACATAGATGTTGTACATGTTACTCTTGAAGTTGGAATGGGTACTTTCTTACCGGTGAGAACAGAAAACCTGGAAGATCATGTAATGCACACAGAAACGTACCATATTTCTACCCAAGTTGCAGAAAAGATAAATGAAGCAAAACGGCAGGGAAGAAAGGTTGTTGCAATAGGAACTACAAGTGTCAGAACTCTGGAAAGTGCAGTGGACAGGAAAACAGGACTGCTTAGCGGTTGTAACAGTGCAACAAATCTTTTCATTACTCCGGGATTTGAGTTTAAGATTGTTGACCAACTTGTTACAAATTTTCATACACCGGAAAGCACTTTGCTTGTTTTGGTATCGGCCTTTTCTTCAAGAGAAAATGTGCTTAGGGCTTACAAGCATGCTGTTGAAGAAAAGTACAGGTTTTTCAGCTATGGTGATGCTACATTTTTCAGGTGAAGTATGTACGGACAAGTATTTGAGAAATTAAATAAAGAAATAAAAACTGCAAGGATTATGGCTGTTTCCAAGACCAGAAGCTTAGATGAAGTAAAGGCTGCTTATGAGGCAGGATTCAGGCTGTTTGGGGAAAATCATGTTCAGGAAATTGTAGAAAAGTTTTCTGTTTTTAAGCCTTCAGATTTGGAAATTCACATGATAGGGCATCTTCAGACAAATAAAGTGTCTAAAGTAGTGCCAATTGCGGATATGATAGAAAGTGTGGACTCTCTTCATTTGCTTGAAAAAATTAATTCTGCCTGTGAAAGAATTGGAAAGATAATGCCGGTACTTTTTGAGTTCAATACTTCAAAAGAACAGGCTAATAGCGGTTTTTTGACAGAAGAGGAATTGTTTGACTGCCTTGATAAAGCAGGTGAGTTTAACAACATTAGGGTTAAAGGTTTAATGACAGTTGGACCTGTAAACTGTAAGGCAGAAGATAAAGAAATGCTGACAAGAGAAGCTTTTACATACCTTGCAGAACTTAAAAACAAGTGTATGATTAAGTATCCTCATTTTGATTTTGGTATTCTTTCCATGGGAATGAGTCAGGATTATAAAATAGGTATTGAATGTGGCAGCTCAATTGTTAGAATAGGGACTGCTATATTTGGAGAAAGATATTATGGTTAAGAAAATAATAGTATTGCTTATTCTAAGCTCTCTTTGTTTTCCTCTTTTTGCAAATCTTGATATGTCAAAAGCAGAACCGTACAAAGAAGGTGAGTTTCCTAAATGGAGTCTTGATATTAGAAGGTCTGAGGTCATCTTTCTGGGAGCTTTGCCTTTTTCATATATAGTGACAAGTGCAGTTGTATCTGCAGCAGGTTCAAATATGAACTTTACAGATATGTTGCTCATTTCTGCAGGAGCTGCAGCTGCTATAACAATTACGGACATTGTTCTGGGACTTTTTGAATGAGAATAGAACGCAGTTACAGTTTTATCTCTGATTCAGAACCTGTAAGGGCAGATGTTTTTTTATCTGATAAAATAGAATCTCTTTCAAGAAGTGCACTTACCGGTGAACTGTGTGAAATTTACATTAACGGGAACCTTTCAAAAAAAAGTGATAAGGTAAGACCGGGAGATAAGGTAGATTTATTTTATGCTGCAGATGTTTTTGAAAAGGTAGAACCTCAGAATATTCCCCTGGACATAATTTATGAAGATGAGAACATGCTTGTTATAAACAAGGCTCAGGGTATGGTGGTACATCCTGGTGCGGGGAATCCGGACTTTACTGTTGTAAATGCATTGGCATACAGATATGGACAGAGTTTCATAGATAAAATGGCAGATGAATGTGATGTTTCAAGACCGGGAATTGTTCACAGACTAGACAAAGACACAAGCGGAGTTCTTGTTATTGCCCTTACTGCTGCAAGTCATGCCTCTTTGAGCAAACAATTTCAACAGCACACAAATGAGAAACACTACTATGCCGTATGCGACGGTTTTTTTCCAAAAAGAGAAGATGATATTAAATGTTTTTTGATAAGAGACCCTTATGACAGAAAACTTTTCACAACTTCTCTTACAAGAGGAAAAGACAGTCTTTCGCATTTTAGAGTAGAGAAGCAATATTCTTCTTCGGCTCTTGTAGATGTAAGGATTTTTACCGGAAGGACACATCAGATAAGAGTTCACATGAAGAGTATAGGACATCCTGTTGTTGGAGATGTTCTGTATAACAGGAAACTTAACCGTTTTGAAGGTTTTGACCTTTTGCTTCATTCATATTCATTGGATATCAATCATCCTGTAAGTGGAGAGAGAATGCATTTTGAAGCTCCTCTGCCTAAAAGGTTTGAGGAATTTGAAGAAAAATACAGATGACAGGAACAGTAATAAGATCCATAAACAATATTTACTCGGTAAAGACAGAGAACGGGGAAGTCTACAGTTGCAGAATCAAGGGAAAACAACTTGAGCAGGCAAAAGGAGAATATAATCCAATTGTTGTAGGTGACAGTGTAGAATTTTCACAAAGCGGAACCTTGGAAGGAATGGTTACTCACAGGAATGACAGAAAAAGTTATTTTTCAAGATGGAATATGAAGGCTCAGCTAGACCAGGTAATTTGTGCAAACATGGACCTTCTTATATGTGTCTGTTCTGTTGAAAGTCCCCCTTTTAGACCAAGATTTGCAGATAGAGTCATAGCCTGCACACAGGGAGTTCCAATTGTAATCTGCCTTAATAAAAGTGATATCAAACTAGATTCTCAGGAAAAGGAAAGATTTAAGCTTTATTCATTGCTTGGTTATGAAACAATTGCCGTATCTGCAGAGACAGGAAAGGGTATTGCAAAACTAAAGAAAATACTCAAAGGAAAGACCTGTGCTTTGGTTGGGCAAAGCGGAGTAGGAAAAAGCTCACTTGTAAATGCTCTTTTGGGCACAGACCAAAGAGTTGGAGATGTAAGTGAGAAGTTTAACAGGGGATGCCACACAACAACATCTTCCATAATGCTTGAAGGTGAAGATTTTGTTTTAATAGACACACCGGGTTTCAGGGAGATATCTGTTCCTCACGCAGATGTACACAAGATTGCAGACAGCTTTCCTGAGTTTGTCGCAGCAAAACATGATTGTGCTTTTGATTCATGTCTTCATGTAAACGAACCAAATTGCGAAGTGATAAGACAGGTTCAGCAGGGAATAATAAATGCAGATAGATATGAGAGCTATCTGAGAATGCTTGATACTATTCAGGAACATTTACAATACAGGAGAAACCATGTTCAAAAGAACAGCTGAAGACTTAGGTCTGGATATAGTGTTAAATACAATTGCCTCAAAAGCCCTGAGTTGTGAAGGTACTTCTCTTGTTAAAAGTGCAATTCCTGTTAGTTTAAAAGATGTTTATCTAAAAAGACAAAGTGAAGTTTCTTCTGTTATTTTTGCTATAACACTTGCAGAAGGAGATAATTTACAGGCAGAAAGTTTTCCTCCAATTTCAGATGTTTTTGATAATATAGAGGCAAATCCAACAGCTTCATTGGAAGGAGAACAGATTTACAGAGTCTTTGAATACATAAAGAGTGCTCAGATTTTGTCAGATGTTCTCTGTTATGCAGATAATGTGGATAATCATGATTTAAACTCAAAGGTTCATGAGATTATTAACGGAATAGATGCTTCCTTGAAACAACTGGCAAAAGAAACAGACAGTATTTTGGAAAGTCCGGGAATTGTCAGGGAAAACTATCCCACAGTAAAAGCTTTGAGAGAGAAAGCAGAAAATACAAGAGATTTGAGAACCAGAACTGCAAAAAGAATGATGCATGACAATTTTTCTATCATGCATTCTGATTCTGCAGTGTTAAGAGACGGAAGACTGGTTTTGCCTGTAAAGAACGAATCAAAATCCCAGATGAAAGGGTATGTCCAAAGTTC
>JAZLGI010000060.1:0-4691 GCA_045616225.1 Sphaerochaetaceae bacterium | reverse complement strand
GTCCAAACTCAATTACAGCACTTACAGTACCTTCTGTTGTCTGTAAATCAAGTCCACCCTTTACATTTGCATATAAGGCAAATGCATCTGAGAAGCTAAACATATATCCTGCTTTTGCCAAGAATGAAATATCTGTAAAGCTCTTCTGCTCATCAAGCATGTAAGTATCTGCTTTAATATCTGCTCCAAAGCTAATTCCGTTATCCAGAATAAAAGCATAGCCAAGTCCACCACCTATTCCGTACTTAGATCTGACAGATACTTTATCTTGTTCATCTTTCTGGACAAAACTCTGGAATGAATAAGGATCAATTGACACTGTTACTTTCTGTGTTGCATAAATGCAGGAAGAAAGAATAAGAACTAAAGTTAAAACTGTAAGTAGTTTCTTCATTTTGTTACTCCGTAAATAAATTATTTTGCTTATTGTAAAATATAAGTCTGATTGTTTCATCCTCTTCAATGCTTTTTTGCTTAAAAAAAGATGAACGTTCATCTTTTTCTCGGTCTTATTTAATTATTTCGTTACAAAATTCTGTAATAATTTTCTGGTAACGCTCCTGGTCTACAAGGTAACTTAAACCATGTTCTGCTCCTGGAAAGGTTTCCAATCTTTTTTTGCCGGCACAGGCTGCATAGTTAAGTCTGCTCATCTCACAAGGAACAAATCCGTCGTCTTCTCCATGAATCAAAAGTACAGGAACAAAGCATCTTTTAAGGGCTTTTTCTGCAGTCTCTTCTTCTATGTCAAAGCCACCGAATATTTTGCCACCAAGTCTAATCAGCGGGTAAACGAGCCATACCGGAAAATGTCTCTCTTTTGCTACTTTTTTGATAATTTCAGATGGGGCTGAGTAACCGCAATCTGCAATAATACCGGCAACATTTTCAGGGAGAGGTAACCCGCCTGCCATGAGAACAGTAGCAGCACCCATTGATATTCCCACAAGGATTATTCTTTTATCTTTACCAAATCTTTTTTGGACGTAATTTATCCAGGTCATACAGTCATACCGTTCAAGGATACCAAAAGAAAGTGCTTTTCCTTGGCTTTGACCATGAGCTCTCTGATCTACCAACAGTGCATTGTGACCTAAGCTTAGTGCAAGTTGCAGTCCTCCGCTGAAATCACGTTCTGCAAAGCTTCTGTATCCGTGAAAAAGAATTTCCGTAGGAGCTTCTTCGCTTACAAAATAAAGTTTTCCATGAAGTTGGAGATTATCTTTACTCTGAACAAACACATCTTCACTTTTGAGTTTCATTACCGCATTTATCAAAGCGTGTATCTTATCTGCCTGATTGCCATAATGCAATTCTTCAGGAAAATAATGAATGTCAGCAATCTCTTTTCTTGGTACAAAAAAGGTAATCCGATAGCAGCCAAAAGCTGCAACAAGAATTAATGCTAAAACCGTCAGAATAATTACAATGAAACCCATGGTATTTAATACTTTCCTCTTTTTTTTACTTTACATACTTGCAATCTCATTATAAAGAAGCTCTGCCATTTGCTTATGTCCTTTTTCTGTCAGGTGTTCAGCATCTATTGGTGATACTTCAACTTTTGTGTTGCAATTGATGAATCTGCAACCGTATTTTTCAGCTAAAAGTTTATATGCTTCGCCTATTTCTTGAGATTTCTTTACTGAATTCTCGTCAAGCTTATCAGCAAATGGAGATGATGCTGTATTTTCCAGTATTGGTGCCGGTGCTACTATTATTATTTTTGGAACATAACCTTGTATGTACGGGCATTGGTCTATTACAGTTTGTATCAATTTTTCCATTCCTGCTGAAATGTCATCAATGCTTAGATTGAGGTTTTTATTGCAGTCATTTGTTCCAAGCATAATACTTATGATATCCACCGGTTTATTGCTAGCTATACATGGAGCAAAGTAAGGCAACCCATTCTTCCATGCAACGTCTTCTCTGTCGTATGCAGTAGTTCTGCCATTAAGGCCTTCCGGCACTACTACAT
This sequence comes from Sphaerochaetaceae bacterium, assembly GCA_045616225.1. Taxonomy (GTDB): domain Bacteria; phylum Spirochaetota; class Spirochaetia; order Sphaerochaetales; family Sphaerochaetaceae; genus JAZLGI01. The sequence goes on along the minus strand of JAZLGI010000060.1, from coordinate 2,710 downwards.
AATCAGGACCGAGCTTTTCTGCTAAAATTGTTGTCCAACGTTTTTTGTTCTCATATCTGCCACCTTTTTGCGGGTCATAACCATAAGTGTTGGAATCTCCGTAACATAACAATGTTTTCATTTATTCTCCTTTTTTTTGTAAAGACTTTTTATAAATCCTTTTCGTCAGTAGTTTCGTTATTTAAACCCTTTTGTTAAAGACCATTGTTACGGTTGGAAATCAACTGTTGAAGATACTTATTTCTCAAAATCATGTAATCACCTTTTTTGTAGAATTCTACACTTTTTTAGATTACATTATACTCTCCAAATAACCGCCGGCAATATCAAAACTTAACCTCTTGTTTCTCTTTCGCCTTTGGCCTATTGAAAAAACACAATAGACGCACCCCTACACCTGGCTCGTAAACTATATAAGAATTGAGCTGGGACTTGTGTCAGTAATAGGAGCGCATCAGAGAATATTATTGAATTTGGACAACTCTTCTGCTGAATACGAGTGATATTGTTGATATCTCTTTTCAAGCGTAATCTTGGAATTGAAAGGGTTAAGTTTCCAGACTTCATCAGGAGAAATAAGTTTTTTAATTGTATACATATCTTCTTCAGACAGAAGTTCTTTTACACAAGTTGTTCTGAATTCGTAACTTATTGCAGAAGCACGCAGCACCTTCATGGACTCTTGTATTCCTGACGTATCTGAACAACCAAGAAGACAGTACTTTTCAAAAGGTGCTTTTAAATCCATTGCAACATAATCCAACATGTTGTTCTGAATAAGGGTATTCAACATTTCAGGATTACTTCCGTTTGTATCAAGTTTAATTGAAAACCCAAGAGATTTAACCTGCATAATAAAATCAGGAAGTTCTTTATGCAATGTGGGCTCTCCCCCTGATATAACAAATCCTTCAATAAATGTCCTTCTTGATAGCAGATAATCTATTATTTCAGTATCCTGATAGCTTTCAGTTGTTGTACATTCTACAAGTTGTGGATTATGACAGTAAGGACAACGAAAGTTGCAGCCCTGAGTAAATACAGTAGCTGCAACTTTGCCCGGATAGTTTACCAGATCAGCTTTGATAAAACCGTTGAAAATCATACCGTGTGCCTGTTTATCCATTCAATGATTTTGCTGACTCCATTGATGGTTTCATTCCTATACACAAGAGTTGGAACAGACATTATTTTGTACTTTTGTGCAAGCTCTTTATTATTGAAAGCATCAATTGTTTTGAATTCTATCTTACTTTCATTGAGTTTTCGTTTTGCAGTTGGACAATTTGGACAGGTTTCTGAAGTAAACAGCAAAGGAATTTCATTATCAATAATTGGGGCATATTCCTTTCTCTCTTTGAATTCCTGAGCCTTTCCTGCATTCCAGTTTTTTATCGGGCGGTAATAACCTGTAATCCTTGAATAAACCTCTGTTTCCTTGTGGCACTTAGGACATTCCGGGACTTCTCCTTCAATATAACCATGATCTGGACAGACGGAATAAGTAGGAGACATAGTAAAATATGGGAGTTTATGGTTTTCTGCAATCTTTCTAACAAGGTTGGCGGTTGTGTGCCAGTCAGAAATCTTCTGTCCTAGGAAAACATGGAAAACTGTTCCTGAAGTATACTTTGTTTGCAACGGATCCTGTATATCCATTGCCTTGAAAATATCATCTGTAAACCATACAGGAAGATTGGATGAATTTGTATAATACGGAGCCTCCTCTGTTCCTGCAGTTATTATCTTTGGATACTTTTCCTTATCATGTTTTGCCAGCCTGTAAGCAGTTGATTCTGCCGGAGTTGCTTCAAGATTGTAAAGGTCTCCGTATTTTTCCTGATAATCAGAAAGTTTTTCTCTCATATAATCCAGTACTTCTGAAGTAAATTTCTGAGCCTTTGTGCCTGTCAGGTCCTCTTGAATCCAAGCAGCATTGAGACATGCCTCATTCATTCCCACAAGGCCTATAGTTGAGAAGTGATTGCTGAATGTTCCCAGATATCTTTTTGTATAAGGAAATAGTCCGTTTTCAAGATATTTGGATATAACCTCTCTTTTGGTTTTAAGACTTCTGGCAGAAATGTCCATAAGCTTATCAAGTCTGTTATAGAAATCTTTTTCATCTGCAGAAAGGAAAGCTATTCTCGGCATATTGATTGTAACAACACCAATGGAGCCTGTTGATTCTCCACTTCCGAAGAACCCTCCGCTCTTTTTTCTCAATTCTCTCAAATCAAGTCTGAGACGGCAACACATACTTCTTACGTCAGAGGGTTGCATTTCAGTATTGCCGATATAGTTGGAAAAATATGGAGTGCCGTACTTACCTGTCATCTCAAAAAGGAGCTTGTTATTTTCAGTCTCGGACCAGTCAAAAGCTTTTGTGAGAGAATATGTAGGAATAGGATACTGGAAACCTCTTCCATTTGCATCTCCTTCTATCATTATCTCCAAGAATGCCTTGTTAACCATATCCATTTCTTTCTTACAGTCACCGTAAGTAAACTCCATCTCTTTGCCTCCGACTATTACAGGAAGATTCTTGAGGTCTTCAGGGACTGTCCAATCCAATGTTATGTTCGAAAATGGTGCTTGAGTTCCCCATCTGGACGGAGTGTTGACTCCGAAAACAAATGATTCAATACACTGTTTTGTTTCTTTGTAAGAGAGTTTGTCTGCTTTAACAAATGCTGATAGGTAGGTGTCA
>JAZLGI010000059.1:0-6046 GCA_045616225.1 Sphaerochaetaceae bacterium | reverse complement strand
CGGTGAAGAGTTGTATAACAAGGCAATCCATATGGATTCTCTCTATAAAGATATTGAAACAAGCCTGACAGATTGGGATTCAAAAGGAACAATAAGAATCGGAAGTACTATCACTATCGGAAACTTTATTGTTCCTGATTTAGTCAAAAATTTAAAAACTCGTAAATCAGATCTTAAGGTTCAAATAAGAATTGCAAAACAGGTAATAATTGAAAAAATGCTTACATCCGGTGAGATAGATATTGCACTTTTAGAATATTTGCCGCAGGGTAAGAACTTAAAATATGAAGTATTTGATAAAGACGAAATGGCCCTTATTGTTCCGGATAACCATGAACTTCTTTACAGAAAAAAAATCAAATTGGAAGATATAATACACTATCCTCTTCTTATGCGTGAAGAAGGAAGTGCCGGAAGAACATTCATACAGGATATCTTCAGCACAAGATCCATACCTTTTAAGTTTGAATGGGAAAGTGCAAGTACACAAGCTCTGGTAAAAGCCGTTCATAATGGCATCGGAATTTCAATTCTTCCATACGCATTGGTAAAAGATGACATTGACAAAGGTTATGTATCGACTGTAAAAATCTGCGATGTAGATTTATCCAGAAACTTCTGGCTTGCATACACCAAGGATAAATATCTGTCAAAAACTTTAAAAGACCTTATCAAAGAGCTAGAGCAAAAACAGTACAGTTGTACAATGACAGAAGAATAATAACTGCCATAAGAATCAAGAACAATTGATCAACAGTTTTTGAAGCCATCTTCTTTGACAGACCACGTCCAACCGTTGCACCAATTACGGCAAGAATCATCATAAGAATCAATGTCAATAGGTCAAATTCTGGAATACTCTTTGTTACTAAAGAACTAATTAACGAAAGTACTTGTGAAAAGAAAATTACAAACAAAGAATTTAAGGCTGCAGTCTTTGTGTCCATTGAGAATAAATATGAAAGAATCATCAAGTTGATTGGCCCACCACCTATTCCCAAGAAAGATGAAAGAACCCCAAGGAATAATCCAGCTGAAATTGTAAGCATCTTATTCTTAACATGGTAAGTGTGCATATTCTCTTTTTTTAATGTATAAACAAAAACAAGAACTGTAAGAATTACCATTATAAGGTTCTGTACTAAACTTACAGCAGCATCATTTTGAACACTGGTTTTTATTAAAGAAAAGAGCTCTTTTCCAACTACTCCACCTACTGCAGCCCCTAAGGCCAAGAAAAATGTTTCATGGCTGAGTTTTTGTTCCCCTTTTCTGCTTCTCAAAAGAGACACAACAGTCATTGTAAGAACTGTTGTGCCACTTAAAAAACTAATCTGAGAGGCTGACATGTCAGTTACGGCATCCATGACAGGTTTTATTAAAACTCCACCACCGATGCCACTGATTGACCCGATAATTGTTGCTATTAAAACAATAGCAAGGAGAAAAAACAGCATTAGCAGCATCCACCTGTAGGATGAGTTGTAGAATCTGACAAATCTTCGTTGTGGTCTGCATCCTTCATACAAAGGTGTACTGCACATGTTTTAAAGGTCAACGGAAGTGCAAGAATATTTGGGTTTGGACCTACAAATTTTTTCTTTGCATCTTCAAGAGCCTCTTCGAAGGTAGCTCTTGTCTTAAGACCCATACCCCTTGCAATACCAGGTTCACGTGCACCGACAATATAAATTGCAGATGTATTCTCTTCAGCCAAATGACCACAACTCATCATTGAGAAACCATGGAACGGATGGAAGGCATTTGCAAATCTGTACTTTTTAATATACTCAGGGTTTGTAGCAAAGTATTCTCCGTATCTGTTCATATCAGGAAGAATATTCATATGATCATGCTGGAACATATTGTAAAGCTCTCTCAAATACGGCCATCTTTCATCATGGAAGTAGCCATCACAGATACTTGATACAATGAATACACAATGGTCACTCATAATTCTCTTATGTCTGATAACCTGTGCTGATAGAGCCTGCATCATTTGTATTGGATTTGTGCCCATGCCTTCTCCATAATGGAAAGTTGTCGGCATACCGAATACGATGACATCGTATTTCTTCTCTGCCCAATGGACGTATGTTCTTTCATCGGCAATCTTCCAGCTGATAGGCTGCATCTCTTTTGCATAGCCACTGTATATTGCAATCTGTCTTGAATCTGTATCAAGAACAGCATCACAACAGAAGAACTTATGACCCATCTTCTCTTCCATGAACATACCCTGCTGGTCAAACTTATCTCTCATTTCAGTATGTGCTGAAACAGGGACAAATTCTTCTTTATGCATAACTTTAGGTACATGGTGAGCAGCAATTGATCTCCAGTGTGTAATACCTGTTGCACAATGCTTGTAACCACCGGAGTAACCACCGTAAGGGTTTCCCTGTGTATGGCCGATAAGAATAGGAATATCAGCTTCAAAAACATATTTATTCATGAGAACATGGTCACCTTGAGCAGTACAGCCTAAGTCTACAAGATGTTCATAATCTTCTGAATCATGACTTGTAAGCTGACCGGAATAGTAGAATTCATTAAAAAGATCTTCACCAAGAATTTGTTTCATCTCAGGAATAGTTGCACGAGGATGAAGACCGTTTGAAATTAAAAGAAGAATGTTTTCCTTCTTAACACCCTTTGAATAGAGTTCATCCAAACAAACACGAATAGAAACCTTTCTATGAGATGTTGCTTGGCAACCACCCTTTACGATATCCGGAATAACAAAAACAACTTTGCTATCTGGCTTTGCAAGGTCTCTGAGCGTAGGCATACCGATAGGATTTCTTACACTCTCCAAAGTAGCCTTGTAAAGGCTGTCCCAATCCTGAGGCAAACACTCAGGATCTTTTACAGTAGTTCCGGGAATAAACACATCTGTATTATCCGGAAGATTGGCACTCATTTTTCCTTCGCCGTATTCAAACTCTAGCTTCATTATTTTGCCTCCAGGTATGTTTTGATTATTTCAATATACTGTTCAGGATAGAATCCTATTTCACCTGTAAACTGAGTAAGTGCAATAAGACCGCCGTCGATTTCTTCAATTGAAGCAAGCATAGCTGCGTTGTCTTTTTTCAGTCCACCGCCATAAACAACAGGAACATTAACAAGGCTTTTTATAAGCTTTGCTACCTTTGTAATATATGGTTTATCAGCAGGAGTCTTACCAGGCCCAATTGACCAAACAGGTTCGTATCCTATAGATACTGTTGATAAATCAGCACCCTCAAGACCAATTTTAACCTGCTGTTCAAGAACCTTATCCCAAGCATCAAGTTCAGTATCTTTCTCTCCGATACAGTAAAGAACTTTCAATCCGGCTTTCTGAGCTGCAAGAATCTCTTTATTCAAAATTATGTTAACAGCAGCTGTATCTGTTACTCCGGCTTCAGCCAAAATATATGCCAGCTTGTTACGTTCTTCACAGTGACCGATCAGTGCATAGGTGCAACCGATTTCTGCAGCTGCATTTCCTGTAAGAGATGACGTAAATGCACCAAATGGACCACCCACAGCGGTATCACCCCAGTGCAATCCCTGAGTTCCGACATTTACAAGACTATCAGGAGTTTTCGCCTCACAAGCCTTAATCAAATGTGCTTCAGGAAAGAACTGTGCAAATTCTACATCCTCAAACTGTTTAAGCTGGTCTTGAGTTTGTTTGACAATCTCTCCACCCCAGTCATTTATTTTACAAATACGGTTAACTCCACCTTTTGCAGGAGAAATATCAAATCTTTTCAAATTTAAAAATATGTGTTTCATACATCCTCTTATCTTAAATGTGCAAATGAAGGAAGGTCTTCTCCCATCAATGGTCTGCAGTAATCAAAAAACCTTTCAGATATTCCATACTGAGACATCCATTCTTTTGGGAAATTCTTAACTGCATTTGCTACTTTTTCCAAAGGAATAGAACAAAGGCTATAAGTGTAATCATTACTTCTGTCAGCCTGGATTCCAATCATGTAACCGGTGTTACCCTTTAAAGCCTGCTGAACTGCCTCTTTGCCTACTGCGTAAGCTTCTTCTCTATCAATAGAAGAAATGTATGGCATACTGCATCTCCCAAGAAGACCCGGCTTTTCAGATCTAGACTTAATACCTGTTTTCTGCATGATTATTTCTGAAAGTCTTTGTGATGCACCACCCGGAACTTTATGACCAAAACCATCAACTATTCCACTGTCTGCAATAGGATTTCCGTCAAGACCGCAAACTCCTTCACTAACTGCAACTACAAGACCATGTCCTTTCTTGTAAAGATATTCTGCATCTTTTAAAAATGCATCAACATCAAGTCTGTTTTCAGGAAGAAGAGTCATCATTTCACAACCGGAAATCTTCTGCCCCATACTTGCAGCTGCTGTAATCCAACCGGCATCACGACCCATGTACTCTGTAACAACAATATGAATAGGAAGAGCTGAAGCATCTGCCCCGATTTCTGCAGCTGTCTGGGCTGCAAATCTTGCAGCACTGCCAAATCCAGGACAGTGGTCTGTAATATCAAGGTCATTATCAATTGTTTTTGGAACGCCCATTACACAAAGATCCATTCCTGATTTTTGAGCCATAATGGAAAGTTTGTTACAGGTATCCATTGAATCATTGCCACCATTGTAAAGAAGAACATTGATATCATGCTTCTTAATTGTTTCCAATACTGCAGGATAATCTGCTTCAGACAGTTTTCTTCTGCATGAACCTATAGCACTTGCCGGAGTCTGAGAAAGAAGAGCAACTTCCGATTCTGAAAGATTTGTTAAGTCAATAAGATCATCTTTCAAAATACCCTCTGCGCCAAAACGTGCAGCATAGATTTTACCAGTGTTGCCAGAAGCTCGAGCACCTTCAATAACCCCTCTAAGAGAACTATTCATTACAGGTGTCGGGCCACCACCATGCGCAATCAAAATATTCTTATTCATATCAAATTCCAGCCTTCTTGTAGCGTTCAGCCATCTCATCAAGAGTTACATTCTCGATAAGAGGAGCTTTACCATAACTTTCAAACTGAATGATGAGAGAACCAACAGCTTCCTTAACACCGGCTTCCATTCTATCCATAAGAAGTCTTACATCTTCGTCAGGAATATTTCCTGTCATAACTGTGTTCATTACAGGTGGTAGGAATACTCTTGGGTCAAAGGCCTGTGGATTCTTCATAAGAAGATCATAAACAGGGCCGATTGAAACACTTGTTCTGAGTCTTGGATTATCTCTGAACAGTTCTCTGAAGTTTCTGGTAACAGCAAGTCTGATATCTGTATCAACATTAATTTTACCAATACCAAGTTTTGCAACTTCCTGAAGTTGGTCAATCTTGATTCCGTATGCATTTTGTACATCACCGCCAAGATCGTTGATTTCCTTTACAATGTACTGTGGGACTGTTGAACTACCGTGACTTACCAGAACACCAAAAATTCCTTCATGTCTGAGACATTCTTTAACGGCAATTGCAATTTCCTTTCTGATAACTGTGTCCTTACCTTTGTTGGCACCATGCTGAGTTCCATAGCTAATTGCAAGACAGTCAACACCTGTTTTTTTGAAGAATTCAACCGCATTCATAGGATTTGTGTATGTGGAAGTAGCTGCAAAAACATGGTCTTCAACACCAGCCAAAACTCCAAGTTCACCTTCTACTGTTACACCACGGGCATGTGCATATTTTACAACTTCTCTTGTAAGCTCAATATTCTGATCAAAAGGAAGTGAAGATCCATCAATCATAACAGATGTGTATCCACCTTCGATAGCAGATGTACAAGAATCAAAAGTTTTACCATGGTCAAGATGAAGTGCTACCGGAATAGGACTATTCACTGCATATTTTTTAACTGCATCGGCAATATTTTTTGCACCTTTTTTCTTATCCTCTAAGGTTGAATTTGCAAAGTCTGTTCTACCACCCATAAAACCATTGGCAAGGTCAGCACCCTGAATAATTGCTGCACTTCTGAACATCTCATGAACTTCAATAACTGCTTTTGCCTGAGCAACTGCGTTTACGTTAAAA
>JAZLGI010000058.1:0-2563 GCA_045616225.1 Sphaerochaetaceae bacterium | reverse complement strand
TACTGTCAATCCTGTTCATTTGAGTAGTATTTACTTGTCTTTGTCCCGGATAAACAGTTTTATGAAGGCGAACAGCTGCCGCATCAAGAGGTAAATCTCCTTTTTCTGCACATTTTTTACAATAATCCAAAAACCTTTGTCCGTTGAATTGAACATCATCTATGTCACCAATACAGGTTATAGCTTTTGATTCATCCAAATTATCCAAAGTATATTCAAGTGTAACAGGTTGCATTAAACCATCTTGACGTCCTTTTTCTGTTTTGCAACCAGAAAAGAATGCCAAATCTCCGTCTCCGCTGCAATCCACAAACACCTTTCCTTCAACAATTTGAAGACCTTCTTTGTTTGCAATTACAACTCCGGTTACAGTATTTTCTTCAAGTACCGAATCAGCTACTGTTGTTTGAAGAAGTACTGTAATATTCTCATTGTTAACAAAATCAGCAAGCACCTTCTTTGCCCGTTCCATATCATGAGCAACAGCAGATACGCCATCCATATCGTTGTCGGGGACTCCAAGAATACCTACCAGTTCTTCTCTCATTGTTCCTTTACTAACTGCTCCCAGAATAGGTCCTACATGACCGACAGAAAGATTTCCTCCAACAGATCCGTAACGTTCAAGCAAACAGACTTTTACTCCTTGCCTGGCCGCAGAAACTGCTGCACATATACCTGCAGGACCAGATCCGACAACAACAACATCAAAGTTTCCTATAACAGGAAGGTTTTTTGTAAATTTATAGTCTTTCATAACTACCTTATATGAACTGTTTTCTAAATTCATCTTTATGAGGTAAAAAAACTGTCGGATGGAACATCCGACAGTCTAATTGTACTCAATTAATGAGATCATTTGCTATTCAGATAACTCTGAAGTTCAACTCTGACTTCTTCAAGACCGCTTGCCTTAAGATCTGAAGTAAGTGTCTTAATATCTTTAACAGTTCTTGTTCCTGCCATTGTCATAGCAAAGAAGTCATCAAGAGCCTTTGCAAGTGTTGCACTGTACTTAGCAAAATTAGCCTTTGGAGGCATGAATGCAAAATCGTTCTGGACAAAAATCCAAGGTCTCTCTGCGTTATCTTTGAGGGTTACTGCACTGAAAGCAATCCACTGTCCGTTTGATTTTCTGACACGTGACGGCCACTGGAATCTGAATGCAGGCTCATCTGTTGCATCAAGGAAGTAATATGAGTCACCTCTTTCATTTGCAAAGATAGGATTGATAGGAGCAATCTGACCTGCTTCATCATAATAGAAATGAGTTCCCTCTACACCTATGTTAAGGAAAAGCTGATCCTTGACTTTGAGATTAATCCAATTGATTGCATCAGCTGCGTTCTTACTCTTCTTGAGAACTGCTGAAACCTTACTAAACTGGGTTGCTTTCTTAAATGTACATGTTCCGTCAGCACCTTCCAGAGCAGAAATGAAGCCAAAGTCATCATCTGTAAGTCCGAATGTTGATTCAAGTACAGGAACAACAGCCTGTGTAAATGTTCTGTCTCCACATGAAAGAATAGCCTTACCTGCAGAGAACTTTTCCTGTACGCTTGCAGCTGTATTTGCAGCCCAATCAGGATCTAGATAACCGAGTTTTGCCCATCTTGCAAAAGTTTCAACCATATTGTTGAAATTCTTGTGCTCAGTCATGTAAATTACCTTTCCGTTGTCAACCATCCATTCGTCATAAATACCGAATGCAGAAGTTATACAGGTAGGGATTGAAAGAGTAATAGCACCTTCAGAAGCAACTCTGTACGGACCGGCTAAAATAACGTACTTGTCACCATAGAAATCCTTCAAAGTTTTGAGACATGCTTCAAACTCATCTATTGTTCTGGGGAGCTCATTTATACCAGCTTTTTTAAGTAAATCTCTTCTTGCGGTAATGAAAGTTGTAACTTCAGAATCGTAAGGATGCATGTAAGGAACACCGTAAATCTTTCCATCATCACCCTTGAGAGCATTCCATACTTCCTCGGAATTCCCCTTTAGAATATCCTGACCGTACTCCTTGAGAAGATCGTCAAGAGCAAGGAGAGCACCATTACTTACAAGAGTTCTGTACTGGTTGACGTTAAGGTTGACAATGTCATAGTCTTTTCCAGATGCAATTTCCAAAAGAAGTTTCTCATCAGCATTTTCTGCAGGAAGCATTGAATACTCAACTTTGTATCCTGTAGCCTTTTCGTAAATAGGAACCATATAGTTCGTATTGACATCAAAGTTTACGTTATAACCGAGTCTTTTCAATGTAACATTACCGGGTCCTTTTAGTGCGCCTGCAACCTCTCCGGAAGCAACCTCTTTCTGTGCATTTGCAAATACAGCAAAAGCAACGAGAGTAATCATGAGAAATAAAACTAATTTCTTCATATCCACATTCTCCTCTTAAATTTATTTTCTGAAGGCATCAGCCTTTTACAGATCCAATAGTAATACCGCCTATCAAATATTTCTGAACCAAAGGATATATTGATATGATGGGTATGATAGACAGAACAACAGATGCCGCAATAAGACCTTCTGAAGTGATATTGAGAGCATAATTTCC
>JAZLGI010000057.1:0-2111 GCA_045616225.1 Sphaerochaetaceae bacterium | reverse complement strand
AATATCTTGAAAATCTTTCAGAATCAGATAAGAACGTAATTACAAGACGTTGTTATCGTGAAGTAGATATTGATCGTCTTAAAGCAAATGATAACCGTGAAGAACTTTTAAGAAAGTATCCTGGATTGGAAGATGATAACTTGTATCTTATCTTTGATCCATTAAATACATACTTAAAGGAAAACTGTGAAAAGATTTTTGCTAAAATCAATTATTCAGATGAAGATTATTTGAGACATCGTGAACTTTATCAGGAAAAATCAGATAAATCAGAACCTGCATTTAATATCACAGTTAATTATAAACTTGATGGAAATAAACTTATTGTTGATATTCCTTATGATGAGATTTTGTATAAACATGCTTATCCGTTAATTCAGCTTTCTGTTCTTCCATATTTTGGTGCAGCAGGTGTTGAAGATGAAGGATTTATTCTTGTTCCAGAAGGCGGTGGAAGTATTATCGACTTCAATAATGGAAAGACAAAACAGAATGGATACTATGCTGACCTTTATGGTTGGGACTGGGCATCAGACAGAAAAGCTGTTATTACAGAAACTCGTATTGCATATCCTGTATTTGGTGAATCCTTCGGTGATTCAAGCTTCATTTCTATTATGGAAAATGGATCTGAATACGGTGGTGTAACTGCTGAAATTAGCGGTAAATTAGGAAGTTTCAACTATGTTCGTGCTGATTATAAGATGATTCATGGTGAACAGTTTGAAGTTTCACAGAGAAATACAAGTGCTCAGTATTCTTATGAAACATCACTTCCTCCTGGTGAAAGAATTACTCAGGTTTATGCTTTCGTTGATTCACCTTCTTATGTAGATATGGCTAAAGAGTATAGAAATTATCTCTTTGGTAATACAAAGAAATTGAATAATACTGAAATGCCTTTAGCTGTAGAAATTGTTGGTGCTGTTGAAAAAGTTCAGCAGATTCTTGGTATGCCAAAAACATTACCATATAAATTGACTTCTTATTCAGAAGCAGCACAAATCATTAAAGAAATTGAAGATCTTGGTATTAAAAATACTAACTACAAACTTTCAGGATTTATCAATGGTGGTGTTCGCCAGAAAATGCTTAAGAAGATGAAGTTTATCAGACAGCTTGGTGGAAAAGCAGGTTTCAACAAATTTGTTTCTGCATCAAAAAATACTTCTGGTAAATTATATCTTGATGCTTCAACTCAGTTTGCATACAGATCTAAATTAAGCGATGGCTTCTTCAAATATAGAGATCCTGCTCGTTTTGCTAGTGATGAAGTTTGTGAACTTAGTGAATACTCACCAATATGGTACGGTAAATTGGATACATTGGATACATATTATCTCTTGAATCCAAAAAATATTGATAATGCTTCAAAAGTTCTTACACAGAAAGTTTTGGATCATCAATTATACGGTGTATCATACAGAGAAAATGGATATCAACTTTCAGGTGATTATAATGACTCTATAGGAAAGAGAGTAAGTAGAGCTGCTGCTAGTGCTCAGCAGGTTGAAAGAATGAAAGAAGCAAATGATAAAGGTTTGGGTGTTATGATTAATGGTGGTAATGCTTATGCCATTAAAGAAGCTGACTTTATCACAAATATGTCTATGCACGGAAATAGTTATGCTATTTTTGACAGACAGGTTCCATTCTATGAAATTGCTCTCCATGGTTATAAAAATTATGCTGGTTCACCAATCAACCTTGGTTATGAAAATGATCAGATTATTCTTGAATCTGCAGAATGTGGTGCAGGATTATATTTTGTATTCATGAAAGAATCTGAAAGAAAACTTCAGGAAACAAACTATACAGAATATTATGCAGCTTGCTTTGATAGCTGGAAAGAAAAGCTTGATGATATTTATACTCGCTACAATAAAGAACTCGGACCAGTTAAAAACAGTTTGATTGTTGACCATGATTTTGTTAACGATGATGTTACTGTTACAACTTATGACAATGGATATAAAGTTTATGTAAACTTTGGTTATGTTGATTGTCGTACAGATTCTGGCTTGATTATTCCAGCTCGTGAATACAAAGTTCAGAAGGTGGAGGACTAATATGAAATTTAAAAAGAAAGTTGGTCTTACTGGAAGAAGAGC
>JAZLGI010000056.1:0-3420 GCA_045616225.1 Sphaerochaetaceae bacterium | reverse complement strand
TTCTGTTTCTGCCTTATGCAGATAGAAGGGAAATTTGTTTTTGGCTTCGTAAACTGGAACTGGTTCACTCATTTTTTTATCCTTTTATCGCGTATTATTTATAAATAAAATATCTTCAAAATGGTCATAAGTCAAATTTATAGCTATAATTATAAAAAACTAAGCTTAACCTTCCTGACTCTCCCCTCCCGCCTTAGGGATGCCTGCGTGCAAGCACGCTGCGAGTATTTCTTTGCTCGCATGGCTCGCATTTTTGCTTCGCAAAAAACAGAAATACTCGTTTATTTACGTGTGCGCAAAATGCGCACATCCCTGACTAGCGTCAGGGATAGTAATGGCGCCGTAAGGCGTTGCGCAGCAACGGAGCGCTTTTGCGCGGAGCCATGGATAGCCCGGCCCCGGCTTGCCGGGGAAAGGCCCTTATTTTTATTAAAATTTACTTCGTCTTTTTTCAAAAAGTTTACGCTTTCTCTTATTGTTTATCTTTAAAAATATTGTAATACTTTAGAATAATTAAAATTGTCTTTTGGAGTTTTATTTATGAAAGAATTTAATTTAAAAGATTTTGGCGGTGTTGCTGACGGTAAATTTAACAACACTCTTGCTTTTGCTCTTGCATTTGCCGAAATCGCTCGTAACGGCGGCGGAAAACTTGTTGTAAATTCCGGTGTCTGGTCTACTGGACCTATTGATATTCCATCTGATACAACTCTTGTTCTCGAAGAAGGCGCTGAACTTTCTTTTATTCCTGATCCAAATCTGTATCCACCTGCATTCACCCGCTGGGAAGGTGTTGAATGTTATGCTATGCATCCTCTCGTTTTTGCTTCTCACGCTAAAAATGTAACTGTTACTGGAAAGGGAACTATCAACGGTAACGGTCAGCCATGGTGGGATCTTAAAAAAGCTAAAAAAGACCGTGGTCAGAGCGCACCTGAAGAAACTTACGAAAAAGTTCTTGCTGCCATGAACCCTGGTTACGAAAATCAGCCTGGTGGCGGCGGTGGCAGAAAAAGCCAGTTTTTAAGACCACCTCTAGTTCAGTTTAACAATTGTAAAAATGTTGAATTATCAGGAGTAAAACTGACAAATTCTCCTTGTTGGACAGTTCATCCTGTATTTAGTACAGGAGTAAAGCTTGAGGGTGTAAACATTGTTAATCCTTATGAATCACCAAATACAGATGCTATTGATATTGATTCATGTTCCGATGTTTATGTAAAAGATTGCCACGCATCAGTTGGTGATGATGGTATTTGTGTAAAGAGCGGTAGTGGTGAAGATGGTGTTAAATGTAATATTCCTACACAAGATGTAACAGTAGAAAACTGTATTGTGGAATGTGCCCATGGAGGTGCTGTAGTTGGAAGTGAAACTGCAGCCGGTATAAAAAACATTACATTCAGAGACTGCCATTTTATCGGTACAGACCGTGGGGTAAGAATCAAAACAAGAAGAGGTCGTGGTGGCCATATTGAGAATATTAAGATTTCAAATCTTAAAGTGGATGGTTGTTTTTGTCCTATAGCATTTAACATGTACTATGGCTGTGGAACAACAGAAGATTGGCCTTTTGACCTCGAAAAGAGGGAAATAACACCTACAACTCCGTCAATTAATCGTATTTATATAGAGAATGTACAGGCAACAGAATGCCAGAGTTCGGCAGGCTTTATTGTTGGTCTTCCGGAGTCTGTAATTGATGATGTTGTAATAAAAGACTGCAATATTCAGGTTGCTGAGAACCCTAAACAAAGTACAGATCAGTCTGAAATGTTCAAAGGACTTCCTCATATAGAGGAACGTGGCATAAGAATAAGAAATGCTAAAGTTCAGTTGGAAAACGTAAAGGTGATAGGGGCAAATATTCAAATAATCAGAGAATAATTGTGTGAGCGTTCTTTTAAAAGGTAGGTCTTAATCTGTTCAGTTAAAATGGCAGAAATTATCGTTCAGTTAAAATGTTGGTGTTAATTGTTCAGATAAATGCAACAAAAGTTGGCTCTGAAATCAAAGCTTCAGAGCCATGAGTTTTAAGCCAGTTTTTAAGAATTTGATCTAAAGGATTCTTAGTACCGGAATCGATTGTTTTATTGGTAAATCTTGTCAAAGAATTTGAAGAAAGACCGGAAACAGCCAGAACTGAATCCCTGTCATAACTTTCTTGATAGGTTGTTCTGTAAGCCACGCACAGTTTAATCTGTTTACAAAGTTCAGGATCCAGCAAACGTTCAATTATTTGTAAGTACTGTTCGTAAAATGCATTGCAGGCTTCCAGGGATTCAATTAAGGCATCAATTTCAGAGAAATCATACTTGTAAATATTCATACGGTTTTGTCTCCTTTTCTGCCATTGATAATTCTAGGGGCAAAGAGTCTGCCATCAAATGTTCTCATAAGTATTCGACCATCGTAAGGAAAGATTAATTCCACATCTGTTCTACGATACTTAATTACATAATCTCTGGCTTGTTTTCTGTTGATATCAACGGATGGTAGAACATAGTACTTTCCCCTGTAAGGTACACTGAAATCACTGTTAAGCTGTAACATGTAATGAGGACACATCTCAATATCTAACATGTCAGAACGCTTCTTGCGTTGCCAAAAATCATTACTATCTGCTGGTTTTATTGAAAATTCTTTGTTAAATCTCTTAAGAAAACCTGGAAAGAAAGAATTTGCCTGTTCTTCAGTTTTAAGAATTCATTTACAAGTCTGTCTTGAAGAGTTTTCCAAAGCCTTTCAATTCTGCCCTTGGCAGGACCGCTAGAAGCAAAGATAATATCTACATTGAGATCATTCATCGCTCTTGTGAACTGTGTGGTGTATTGATCATTTTTGCCAGTCAATTCTGTTGCTGCAGTTTGGCTGGCATCTTTGTGAATATTCACATTAAAGGTTCCTCTGTAATCAACATAAAGATTCAAAGGAAAGCCTGTTGTTTCATTTGCTTGTCTCATAAGCATAAAGTAACCGTGAGTGGTTTCTTCTTTTTCCATCCACAATGCCGGTACTATGCATGTTGCATCATCAATTAGTCCGTACAGATGATGATAGACATCGGACATAGTTCCGTCTTTTGATTCCATAAACCAATCATGTTTTGAAGCATCCATTTGGCAAAGTTCTCCAGCATGAGCTCTTGGAAGTCTTCGTCTGTGAGCAGATCTTTTCTTAATCTTGTTTGGAACAGAAATTCCTTGATTGCTTAGGATTCTTCTTACGCTGCTGAGGCTTAATTGAACATGCTCCATGTCATTAAGCATTGACGTAAAATGAGCAAAATTAAATCCTGAGTACTTTTCTTTGTACAAGCTTACAACTTTTTCTTTTGTTGCTTTTGGAATCTCTGTACTGTGATTATTTCCTCTACGTCTATCAAGCAGAGCAGCTTCAATCCCATCATCTTTTGCAATC
>JAZLGI010000055.1:0-3065 GCA_045616225.1 Sphaerochaetaceae bacterium | reverse complement strand
TAGTAAACTGTGGAGAGTATTAAGATACTACATAGATGACAGTTTTATCAGATCACAAGCTCTGGAAATCAGTAGTATTGTTGGCTCAAATGCCTCAAAAAACATAAGTGTTGATTAACAAATTATCATAGCGTGGAATTTGCAGAATCTTTTCGCGTAAAAATTTACAAGATGTTTTAGCAAGAAAAAGCCCCACCAGAGGCAGGGCACAATAATTGCGATTATGTTCAATTGTGTTTTGACAGATAATCATCCCACAACCAAGCACGGATATCAAAGTCCTTTAAGATTTCATGTTCATAGTTATTGTCATTTTGAACCTTATGTTTGAACATGGCGTGAAAAAGCAATTGTTGGATTTCCGCAGAAAGATGATTTTTCAAGCTGAGAGCAAAATCAGATAATACTTTTGTTTTAAGTTCCTGAGTATCTTCTTGCATACAATCAAGGAAGAATTGAAAGTCCTGTTCTTCAGTAGTCATAAGTCAAGCCTCCCACCAGTTTCTGGTAACTTCACGAATGACATCTGGAGAAACGGAAGTTTGTTGATTCTCCATAGCTTTCTGCATAGCCAAGAGGCAGATGGCATTGATTTTTCTGGGGATTCCTCCGGAAGCCTGGTAGATAGCTTTTAAAGAAAGATCATCAAAGATGTCATCAGATCCACCGCCGATATTGCAGATTTGATGCATAATGTATTGATTGCATTCTTCATTGCTCATGCTTTTGAGGTTAAAGCCGTCAAGGACTCTGCTCATAATTGGTTTGCAAGCCGGGTATCTGAGAGAATCAAACAAAGATTCCTGTCCACAAAGTATTATTGGAGTCACCTTAGTATCATTTACACTTTGTTGGCTTAAAAGGTGAATTTGGCAAAGAGCTTCACGGGGCATCAGGTGAGCTTCATCAATAAAAAGGATAGGAGTTAAACCTGATTCACGTAAAGAAGCATAACCTTCGTAAATGAATCTTAAAATTGTAGTAGGTTGAAAAGCACGGGTAGGAGCACCTAAAGCAGAAGCGACCTGTCTGAGAAGTTCTGAGAACGAGCGGTTACCTGCAACAATTGAAAGAACTTCGTATTGTTTAGGAGGCAATTGAGAAAGGGCATATCTCAAAGCTGTAGATTTGCCGGAACCTACATCACCTATTACCACATAGTAAAAAGAATTCTGAATTGCAAAACGGATTTTGTTGCTGATTGTCGGCATACATTCACGAAGGAAGATGTCTTTTGTACTTACATCAACAGCAAACGGCATTTTCTTAAAGCCGAACCAGTTTCTTACATCCAATGATTTATCTTGAGCCATTACTATGACCTCCTCTGTATATTCTGCTGTTGTGGACAAAGTCCGCAGGTTTTAAAATTCCTATGCTCTTATCATTGAAAAAGCCTTCAATCTGAGAATCCGGTGAAAAGTATCTGAGTTCAATTTCCTTACCGGCATAGCCAAGAGGTACTTCGTAGAACTTTTTATTGAAAGAAACAGTTCTTGCCTCAGAGACAATTCTTGTTTCTCTGAATCTGAAATGAGTCGGAAGATTTGCAGGGGCAGGACGTACAGCCTCAATGTCATCTATGTATCTTTCAATCGGGGACATATCTATCCCACTGTGGTAGCGGTTATTGTAGACATTGACCCAGGAATCCAGAGCCTTATTGAGGTCGTACAAGGTTATTTCATTTGGAAGAGTGGGCAAAAACTGCATACGCATAGTTCTCCAGAATCTTTCAAGTTTGGCTTTACTCTGAGGATGGTAAGCAGTTGCATAAGTAAGTTGAACTTCCAAAGAAGCAAGACCGTATTTGAGTCTGAAATCACGCATAGCAGCACCGTTATCTGTGTAGATTCTTATTGGCAAGCCTCTTTTATTGAAAGCTTTCCACATGCAATCAAGAAGGCTGTCAGCTCTTTCGTTGAGATAAAACTCCGCATGAGTTATCAAACGACTCTTATCATCCATGAAAGCAAAGCAATGGGCAGTAACAAGCTTTGTATTATTACCTTCTGTAACAATTACTTTTGGACCTGTCATTGCATCAAGCATCCAACAGTCGTTACAGCTTTCCATTTCAAAGCGTCTTTGATTTCTTTCTCCGGGATTCAGATTGTTACGATTCCAGTTTGAAATCAGACGGTAAGCAGAATGAAGTTTCAAACTCATTGACGAATCTTCTTCACCTATCATCTTGACCAATGTAGTAAGAGGAATGTCAGGATTTTCCTGCTTTCGTTTGATTAATTCATTTGCAGCATCAAAGTCTACAGTTCTTGTTTGCCCCTTATCTTTACGATTTTGGGGCATCAGAGCTTCAATTCCATTGCCGTTTTTGTACTTACTGTACCACAGTCTGACGGTACCTTCTGAAATGACACGCTTTGTTGAGTAAGGTATTTCGTATTCTTTGCTGCTTATCTCATTGACAAGAGAAAGGTAACTTCCTCTTGGACGTTTTGGATCCAACAGCGGAAAGATTACACCGAACCTGAACAGAGCAATTTCTTCTTTTTTTCTGTCTGTCATTGTAGTTATCTCCTTTGGTGACAGACTAAAATGTTTAAGGTGGACTGTAAAAATTCAATCGATGGTGGGATGATGCACTACCTGTTTGGTGAACAGCCATATTTACAGAATCTTTTATCTCATGAAGTGTTAATGGTGAGGCTATTACTTGAGATTGTGTTATTCTCTTTTTCAAATCCGGAAAATCTGTTTTCAGTCTGCATCTTTGTACAAATTGTCTGTACCAGACTCTCTGTAAAGAGGCAGGGACATCTATTGTTGTTGTAAAATGTCCGTAGGTAACCTTGAAGTTTAAAACATTCAAGATTGTCTGCAATGTGTATATTTTCAGAGCATGCAGGATCTTCGGAAGCAATGTAAATGTATTCTTACACTGCGGACAGTATTTTCTATGGATCCAGATTCTGTAACAATTTCTGCTGCTATCCTGGCAAAATCTTGTTCGCCATCCATGTCCATGCAGGTGATTATGACACACAGGACAACTCATGTATCCGAAAACTTCACAATTTGGGTGTTTGTCTTGTAAAAGTACT
>JAZLGI010000054.1:0-13539 GCA_045616225.1 Sphaerochaetaceae bacterium | reverse complement strand
AAATTTCCAAGAAGCCTTTGGAATATATGATACTTTTGCTTTTAATTACAGCAATCTGTATTCAACAGGTTCTAAAACCTTTGATTACAAAGGTTACACTGTATACGCAGATATCAATGCAGGAGTTGTAACAAACCGTTTTGATTGGGCTTTTACGGGAATTAACGCATCTGCTTATGCAAGAATAGACCTTCCAAGCTTTGGTTGTGAACATTATTCAGCCATGATATTCGGTGATATTGCTTCAAACAAGCCTCAAAAAATCGGAGCCCAATTAGAGATTTTGCCGCTTAGTCTTGAAATTCAGAACGGATTCTCATTTTTAGGAATGTATTTTAACCGTTTTGTAATAGATGTGTTTGGTGTTGGAACATATAATCTGCAGAAAAAAGACTTTGATTTCTTTGCAAAAGCTTATGCATACTTTACTTTCTCAGAAGCCATAGGTATGGTGGCTTACCATAACATGAACCTTGGAGCCAGTGTTACTTATGACATCAAAAATTCTTCATTTAAAGTAGATCTTTACTATGATTTACACCTGGACACTCTTGGTATCAAAGGCAATAAGAGTCCCGTCGAAAGATGAAACAAAGTCATTTGTAAAACCTGAATCTGAAACAACAACCCAACAACTGCCGCTTCCGGTAAGAAGTAACTGACAATTCTGAGGAACTGAGATTTGAGGTCTTTTGTTCACGGCTTTGAAATCATTATCAAAATTCCAATCTACAACCTTTTTTCTATAACAGGAAAGAATGTCAGATTCATAAGTAAAGCCATTAAAAGAACCACGTTCATCAATTTTTGCATAAGCTTCTTTTGTACTTACCTTTTGAGCTTTTGGGAAAAGCAAAAGCCCCGATAAATCATGCCTGGCTTCTATAGGACAGACAAACTCTCCTCTTCCTGTTACCAAGGCAGCATCACATCCTGAAATAAAAAAAGGTACATCACTTCCTACTTCTGCTGCTGTTCTTATTAATGTCATAGGGCTGGAAGGAAAACCTGCAAGATGTTCAAGAGCCAGAAGAAAAGAAGCCGCATCACTGCTACCGCCGCCAAGACCACTCTGAGAAGGGATGTTTTTCACTATTCTCACTTTTACGCAGGCGTTGATGCCAGTATTGTCATGCCAAAGTCCGGCAGCCTTATCAAGTGTACTTTTTCCTTTTTCACAAAAATCTTCAAGACCGCTTAATTCAAATGAAAAATCTTTTGCTTCTTCAAAAGATATAAACAACTCATCAGAAAGAGAAATTTTCTGAAATACAGAAGAAATCTCATGAAACCCGTCAGTTCTCTTCTCACCTACTTCAAGATGCCAATTTACCTTTGCAGGAGCTAATACTTTCATTTCCATATTCCAAGGTCCTTTAATTTTGCTAAAGTTTTGCCGTTCCAATTATCGTTCGCCTGTGGATTCCCCGGACTTGGATGAATAATACAATTTATCTCATAACCTGCAGGAAAGGTTTTTTGAAATTTTTCCATGGCATATTTTCCCACACCAATAAGATATTTTGGCTTTATAAGTTCAACCACATCAAAAAGATAAGAGTCACATAGATTTTCCAAAGCCTTTCTTTCTTCTCTTGGAAGATGATCCGGAGTAAAATTTTTTGCAGTCTTTCCTTTTTCCAAAAAACCAAGAGGACAGTAATTGAAAACACAGTTTTGGGAGGCAAAATCGTCAGGATTCTGATAAATTTCACTTACAAGTCCCCAAAGACGTTTTCCTGATATCTCACTTCTTTTACAGTCAAAGCCCAAAACCGGTCTTGCAGGGTGTTCTTGGGCAGGCTTACTTACATTACCGGAGATTTTCAGGTACTCGCGTACAGCTTTTATTTCACCAAACGGTACACCTGTTTGCATCATACCAAAAGGTCCCGGATTCATTCCCAAAAACATTACATTTGCCCCCTCTCTGACATAACGTGAAAGATACAAACTGTGAGTTTCCCAGGCATAATCCAAAGGATTGTAAATAAAACCGTCAAAGGTGAATTTAATTAAACTTACCTGAGTGCTTAATTGTTTTGTTCGGTCTAAAAGGACAGTTGTAAAACTCATCTTATTATGATTTCACCTTCTTCCATTGCAAGTACAGGGTTGCATTTCTTTGGCTTATGGGTTTTAACAAATTCTTTAAGGCTCATGGTGTCAAGAAGAGCAAGTTCATCCGGCAGATAACATAAATCCAACTGAGCTTCTTCTCCTGTATCTGTAACATAGCAAAGTCCTTGATGAAGTTCCATAAAACTTTTCATGGCAGAAAGAAGCTTTGTATTTTGGGTTTTTTCAAACAAAGATGCAATAAATTCATCCTGCAAAAGCCAAATATCTTCATCCTCATTTCTGTTTGTCTGCTTAAACCATTTTCCAAAGAGCATAAAAAGATTACATGCTGTTATATTAAGGGTTTCAAGTATGCAATGAATCCACATACAGCTTTGTCCTTTTGTATAGAATAAATCCATTGCATATCTCAAATTACAGGCACTTTCAATATCCTGTTTCAAGAATGTAGGCGTAGATACTACGTTATGATAAGGAGTGTTGTCTGTTACAAGTCCAAAATCTGAAGCACACTTCTCAAGAGCAGTCCCGGGAAGAACAGACAAAACAAAACAATCAATGTTACTAGGCTGAAGCGAAACAACAAAATTAACGGTATCTCTGAATGATTGAAGGTTATCTTCAGGAAGTCCAATTATTATATCAATTCCGTAAGACACACCGTTTTTCTGCAAAAGCTTTACCTTTTGGGCAAATAAATTTCTGTCAAAACTTCTCCCTATCTTCTCAAGAACAGACTTGTTTGCACTCTGAAGCCCAATCTGAAGACTGCAGTTTAAAGTTGCAAACAATACTGCCATTTCCTCATCTATAAGCTCTGCCCTTATTTCAAATGTGTAATGAATATGTGAAGGACTTCTGTCTATAAGCATTTCAAGAATCTGTTTAGCTCTTTCTTTATTAAGATTAAATGTAGGGTCAAGAACAAAAACATTCTGAACGTCTGATTTTACCAGATAATCCAGTTCTGCAGAAATTCTATCCATTGGAAAATCTCTGACAGTTTTTTCCCCTCTGGATTCAAAGCAAAATGCACATCCAAACGGACATCCTCTTGTCATTTCCCAAAGAACACTGTCACATCCTGACATGATTCCGTCTGCTTGTCCTGACAAGAAAACAGAAGGCACATAATTTAAGTCCGGAAGAGACGCAGGAACAATTGTTCCTTTTTTCATTTCCCCGCACATGCATTTTTTAAGAGAGTCTACAACATTAAGTTCCCCTTCTCCCTGAGTAATAAAATCAAGACAGGAAGGAACTTCATCAAAGCACATTACCTGAGGACCACCGGCAAAAATAATTATTGAAGAATCCAGACTCTTAAGTTTCTTTGCAAAATCAATACACCATTCATAATTCCATATATAAAGAGAAAGACCTACCGCCCATGGTTTTCTATCTGCACATAGTTTTGCAGATGCTTCGCTTGAATCCTGCAAAGTGTGTTCAAATAAGGCTGCAGTACATTTTTCCTTTAAAAAAGTATTAATAGAAGTCTTTACGCAAAGTCCTCCCATAGGAAAACTCATTACAGACTCTTCTCCTGCACAGCAATGAATTTCAATACTAAGCCTCATATAAACCTCACTGTTCAAATTTAACACGTAATCACCCAAGTATTTCAAGAATATCTTCACGGCTCAGAGAACTGAGTGAAACATTCTCAGATGACAACAATTCTTCTGCAAGGCTTTTTTTCTTATCCTGCAATTCCATGATTTTCTCTTCTATTGTGTCCTTTGCTACCAGTTTATACACTGTCACAACCTTATTCTGACCTATTCTGTGAGCCCTGTCTGTAGCCTGATTCTGCACAGCAACATTCCACCAAGGGTCATAGTGAATAACTATATCCGCACCTGTTAAGTTCAATCCTGTTCCTCCGGCCTTAAGAGAAATCAGAAACACAGGAACCTCATTTTCATTAAAAGCATTGACAAGCTCAACACGTTTTTGTTTGTCTGTTGCCCCTTCTATCTTGTAATACTCAAGTCCTGAATTCTCAAGATCCTTTTCAAGAAAAGCCAGCATGGATGCAAACTGTGAAAAGACCAAAACCTTATGGCCACCGTCAACTGCACTCTCTATCAAGTCCGAACAAAGACAACGTTTTGAAGATTTTTCCCTGTAATCTTCAAAAACCAAAGACGGATCACAGCAAATCTGCCTTAGTCTGGTAAGCTCTGCAAGAATTGCTATCTTATTCTTGTTAAAGTCTGATTCTTTTGTTTTTCTCAGACTCATCTTTATCTTAGTTACCTGAGCATCATAGATTTTCCTTTGCTCTGTGGCTAATTCTGAAAAACGGCATTCTTCTATTTTCTCCGGCAGGTCTTTAAGGACATCTGTCTTAAGGCGTCTCAAAATAAAAGGAGAAATCATTTTTTTAAGCCTTTCCAAATCCGAAGAGGTTTCAAATTCACGTCTGAAAGTTTCGTAGTTATACAGAAATCCCGGCATAAGAAAATCAAAAATAGACCATAGTTCGGAAAGCCTGTTCTCTATTGGAGTTCCTGTTAATGCAAATCTTAATTTTGAATTAATGGCTTTGACAGATTTTGAAGCTTCTGTATTGGTATTTTTAATAAACTGAGCCTCATCAATGATTAGGCAATCAAAAATGCAATCCTGATATTCAGCAATGTCGCGTTTTAACAAATCATAAGATGTTAAAACAAGATCATGTGAATTGCAGTTCTTTATAAGAGCTTCACGCTCTGTTTGTTTACCGCTTACCGTCAAAACAGATAGTTCCGGTACAAACTTTGAAGCTTCCGCTGACCAGTTATATACAAGAGATGCAGGACAAACTACCAAAGAAGGTTTTTTTATTCCTTTTTGTTTTCTGTATAAAAGATAAGAGAGAATCTGAAGTGTTTTTCCAAGTCCCATCTCATCTGCAAGAATTCCGCCAAAACCATATTTTCCCAGTGTGCTTAGCCATTTGAATCCCTCTTGCTGATAAGTTCTCAATACATTGGACAAAGAAACAGGCACTGCAGCATCTGACTCTTTAAACTTCTCAAAGTCTCTGATGATATTCTTGAAAGAATCATCTCTTTCAACAAAAAAACCGTTTCTTTCATTTGCAAGTTTATCTATGTATAAAGCTCTGAAAGCAGGAATTTTGATTTTTCCTTTAATAAGGTCTTTCCTGTTTAAAGCAAGAGCATCAAAGAATTCCGACATTTCAGAAATATCGCTTTCATTAATATCTACAAAGCTTCCGTCCTTGAGTCTGTGATAAACCTTTTTCTTTTTATAGCTTGAAATTAACTCTAGCAATTCCTGAACAGACAAATCCTGAGTCTTAATTTCCAATTCAAGAAGACCTGCATCCATTGATACTGTTGATGACGGTTTTACATTTTTTCTTATCTTTAGGTTGTTAAAGGAATCTGTTGCATTAACCTCTCCCATCTCAAGAAGAATAGAAATTCCTTTTGTAAGAAGAAGATAAATCTTATCTGCTTCATAAACAAACCAACCGGAGTCATCAATATTCCCAAAAATCTCATTCAATTGAAGTTTTACATGGTTCTCTGCTTCCAAGTCTCTGGAAATCTGAGAATTATTGTCCAACAAATTTAACTTTTCATTGCCATAGGAAACATTGGTAATACATGAAACTTTTCCTTCTGAATAATCAAGATTAAATGAAAAAGAGGCATAATCTGCTTCCCACTGGGAAATGTCAGAACACTCTGAAAAATCTACATTTCCGTAATACTTTAAAGCAGGGAGTACAGTAGAAGAAAAATCTTTTAACTTCTTCTTTCCCAGATTACATGAGAACTCCTTGCTTCTTTTGTATTCATAACTATTAAACAATTCTGATAAAGGCCCAATCTTTTCTTTAGGAATTCTGTAAACACATGAGCAATCTTGAGCCACTGTAAATTTATCATCAGTGCCTGAAAAAAAGCTTAACGCTTCAAATCTTATATTCAGTCCTTCTTCTTTGTTATTTACCAAAATAGGTTTGACTTTTGAATCAAAATTAATCGTTCCTTCTTTGAATTCAACAACACGTCCATTTACATTGAGAACCTCTGTTTTTGAGAACATTTTATAAAACAGTTCGAAATTGTCTTCGTCTATTGTGATATCCCGTGTAAGGTTCCTATAAGTAATACTTTTGCAAAAAAGAATAAAATCCAGACATAGTTTTGCTCTTTCAGAAAGTTTATCAACAGAAAAATCTACTGTAAGGTCTTTTCCGTATACTAATCTACCTTCCTTGGAGAATACTTCTGCCAGAGTATTGCAATTCTTTACAATATAAGACTTTTTGGCTTGTTCTTTCTTTATTGAAAAAGATACGGAAAAGTCATAATAGTTCTCATAGTCAATGCATGGAACTATATCTATTATAGAAGAAGCCTGTTCTTTCTTTTCAAGTTCGTCAAAAGATAACTTTTTAATGCTTTTCCTGTTTTGTTTCTTAATTACATCTGTTAACTGAAAGCCTGAAAAATCTGTAAAATCTCCCGGGTTTTCCTTCCTCAGATAATCATTCAAAAGAATGAGAATGGCAATCATGCGAACTCCCATTTTTTGTTTACTTGAATGAAATGAGGACACCAGTCTATCTTGCATGCTGTAGAAATTGCTTACACTGTTTTTTCCTAGTGTAATGCAGGTATCATTTGCAGTGGCTCTCAGTTCTTGGGAGCCATTATAACTGTAAGCTAAATCAATACGTATAAATCTAAACTGCCCGCTTTCTATGAGGCTCTTTGCCTTAATATAATCAGATTCTTCAAATGTATATTTTCTGAAAACAGGCTCCAAGTTAAAGTAGGAGTCCTCCGGAAGTGGTTTGAAAAAATCTTTAGGCGTCTTTGAAGAATCCGGTTCATCTATTTCCTCTTTTTGTTTCTGTTCTTGCAGAAAGGCTAAATCATGTCGTTCAATTGCTAGCATGGTTGCAGCCATGTGTTTACAGTTACTTGTTTCTGCATAAGGACATGAGCAGGTCATTATGAGTTTGTTTCTGCTATCCTTTCTTATTTCAACCTGATAATCACTTTCCCCTTCAACTATAGCTGTATAAGTAGCTTCATTCTTTTTTGTGAGTTTTATTACTCTGTGATATCTGTAATATTCAAGACCTCTAGAGAGAATTTTAGAACTAAAACTGTTACGCCATTTTATCATAAAGATTTATTGTAACAGATTCTGCAAAACTTTTCTTTAAAAAAACAAAAAAAGAGCCAGATTGACATCTGACTCTTTACGAGAACTACGGGGCTCGAACCCGTGGCCTCCACCGTGACAGGGTGGCGTGATAACCAGCTTCACCAAGTTCCCACTGAACAATGAAAAAATACAGTATCATTTGCTTTTTGTCAACAACAGTTATACATATTTCTAAAAAAGCAAGCTAATGATATAATTGGAGAGCAACTTATTAAAGGAGTTTACAGTTGATGGAATTTCAAAAAGCTATATTGATATTTTTTTCTTCTATTGAAAACAATGTTTTGGATTTTATTGCCAAGTTTATAACAATGTTCGGAGAAGAAATTCCTCTCATTGCCATTATTCTTTTTATTTTCTGGTGCATAGATAAAAAGAAAGGTTTTATTTCATGCTTTATTCTTATTACAGCATCAAGTTTGATGAGCATAATCAAAGCAATTGTACGTTTTCCACGTCCTTGGCTTGTAATTCCGGAACTTAACACACAAAGAATTGAAACAGCCACCGGTTATTCATTTCCAAGCGGACACACAACAAACAGCAGTTCTACTTTTGCTTCACTTGCTTTTGCTTTCAGAAAGAAATGGTTTTCCGTACTCTGTGCAATTATAATTGCCTTTGTAGGAATATCACGTTGTTTCTTGTGTTGTCATTGGCCTTTAGATGTGTTATGCGGATGGATTTTGGGAATTGGAACAAGCGTGATTCTTTTCAACAAAATCAAAAAATTATCAGACGACATGAATCGTTTCAGACCTTTTCTCTACATCTTTGGAGGTTGTCTGGTTCTTATTTCCCTTATTTACAGTATTCTTCTTGTATTTGAAAAGGCAGATCATACTGCTTTCAGCGACCTGACAAAAGTTTTTGCCTTAGGTGGAGGAATTTGTATAGGTTATGCTTTGGAAACAAAAATATGTAATTTTGTTGTAGAAGAGAATAACTGGGAAAAGAAAATTATAAGATACCTTCTTGGTATTGCAGGTATTGGTATTATTCTTCCAGGAGGAAAAGCACTCCTACAGGCAATTGGAATTTACAATCCGTTCACAGCACAAATAAGATATTTCTCTGCAGCTATTTGGGCAACATTCTGGCCTGTTTTGGGAGTAAAGTTGGGATTGTTTGAAAAAGCTAACGCTTAAGATAAACAATGACGGCACCACTTCCTCCGTCAACGGGTTTTGGATTTTGATCAAATGAAGAAACGTTTTTGTTTGATTTTAAAAAATACAGAACTTCCGGTCTTATAACAGAGAGACCATTTGGAGAATGAAGTCCTTTGCCTGTTATTAATCTTATCTTTCTAAGTCCCTTCTTTTTACTGTTTGAGATAAAATCAGCAACTTCTTTCAAAGCTTCTTCAACAGTGAAATTATGAAGGTCCAGTTCTTCCTGGACCTTCATTCTTTTAAGTTCATTTACAGTAATTTCCGGAGTTCTTTCTTTTGTGTTTTCTTCTTTGAGAAGCTTTTTAATCTCAGAACTCTCGTCATGAGACTTCTCCCATTGAGAATAGATAGAAGCAAAATCAGACTTCACGGACATCAAGAATCTGCATTACATAAGGCTTCATAATATCAACAACTTGGCTGACACTACCGCCTTGAACTTTAACCGTACAGATAGCATTTGAAGCATCTGTTCCCATAAAAGTACCAAGAGAAATGATATCCATTCCACGTTCTGCAAGGGCATGGGAAATTGTTGCTATCGTACCCGGCTTATCTTCTACCAAGAACTCAATTCTTACTCCAAAATGACGCGCTCCAAAAAGTTCAAGAAGCATTTTGAACATATCTGTCTTGGAAACAATTCCCACAAGTTTCTCATTTTCAAGAACAGGAAGACAAGAAATATCTTCATCTACCATAATACGAGCTGCTTCTTCAACTGTTGTATCTTTTGTAATGGTAACAAGATTGCTGCTCATAATCTTTTTGATTGTAAGCTTTGATAACAAATAATTTGTTTCATAAGCAGAAAGAGTTGAAACCGGTGATGGTGCTGCTTTGAGGATATCCTTCTCAGAAACAACTCCTATTAGTTTTCCGTTCTTGTCCAGAACAGGGAGGCGGTGAACTTTTTCTTTCTTCATCAGTTCTGCTGCATCACTTATTTTCATATCCGGTGAAGCAGTAACAGGATTCTTTGTCATTCTTCTTTCAATAATCATAATAACTCCAAATCAATTTTATACCTAATTTACGCAAAGTAAAGTAAGTTACTGTCCCAAATAAGCAGCTCTTACTTTCTCATTTGAAAGAAGGGAACTTGCTTTATCTGCAAGCACAATTCTTCCATTTTCCATTACATAACCATTATCTGCAGTCTTAAGAGCAAGACGGGCATTCTGTTCTACAAGAAAAACAGTAACCTTTTCTTCTTTGTTGATAATTTTTATTTTTGAAAAAATATCCTGAATAATAAGAGGAGCAAGTCCCAAACCAGGTTCATCAAGTAAAAGAAGATTAGGAGAACTCATTAAAGCTCTGGCAACAGCAAGCATTTGCTGCTCACCACCGGATAAAGAGCGTGATTTCTGTTTTTTTCTTTGCCCCAAAATAGGAAAGAAATCAAACATTTCCTGCTTTTTTTGTGCTATTTTTGCTTCATCATCAAGCATAAATGCACCCATATCCAAATTCTCTTCTACTGTTAAATCCGCAAAAACACGTCTTCCTTCAGGAACAAGAGCTATGCCCTTTCTTACCAAGAGATTGGTAGGAACTCCTCTGAACTTTCCGGACGTTGCATCTCCCAGAACTTCTCCCTTGTAAGTAACTTTTCCTTCCATGAGAGGCTCAAGTCCTACTATTGCCTTTAACAGAGTACTTTTTCCTGCTCCGTTTGCACCAATGAGAGAAACAATTTCCCCTTCATTGACTTCCATTGAGACATTTTTGAGAGCATTGATGTTTCCGTAAGAAACACTGATATCTTCAATCTTTAAAAGTTGTTCCATATCAGTCCTCCTCATCTTTTCCAAGGTATGCTTCAATTACAGCAGGGTTTGCCTGAATCTCAGAAGCAGTACCGTATGCAATTTTTGTCCCGTAGTTCAAAACAGTAATATTATCACAGATATTCATAATGAGTTTCATATCATGCTCTATAAGAACAACTGAGATACCCAAATCTCTGATTTTTCTAATTGTTTTCATCAGCTCTTCTGTTTCCTGAGGGTTCATTCCTGCTGCAGGTTCATCAAGAAACAGTAGTTTTGGTTCTGTAGCCAAGGCACGGGCAATCTCAAGTTCTCTCTGGTGCCCGTAAGGAAGGTTTTTAGCAGCCTCATCTTTAATGGAATCAAGACCAAAGAACTCCAACCATTTCATTGCAGAATCATAGAGTTTCTTCTGCTCTGAAGAAAGACGGATATAACTGTCAAATGCCTGGAATAAACGATTGGATTTATCACCAACTCTAAAATGTCTTCCAACCATGGCATTGTCAATAACGCTGAGCTCTTTGAACAATCTAATATTCTGGAAAGTTCTGGCTATTCCAAGACGGCAAATCTTGTATGCAGGAAGACCTGTTATGTCCTTACCTTCAAAAAAGACTTTTCCTTCTGTAGGAGTATCAAGTCCTGTCATATTATTAAACAATGTTGTTTTTCCGGCACCGTTTGGACCAATGAGACCTGTAATGAGACCTTTTTCAACAACAAAATCTACATTATTGACTGCAACAACACCGCCGTAAGCTCTGGTAAGATGCTGAGTTTCAAGTAAAATCATTTCTTAACCTCCTTACAAGCCTTATTGTTCTTTGCATAAGGATTTGTAGATCTTTCACTTCTTCCAAGTATTCCTTGTGGACGGTAAATCATCATAACTACAAGAATAAGTCCAAAGATAATCTGCTTTGCCTGAGCAGGAATAACAGAAGAAAGACCTACAAGTTGTGGGAAATAACTGACAAGCTGAATAATAAAAGCTCCCAGAATAACTGCTTTGAAATTGCCCATTCCTCCCAAAACGACCATGCACAATACCATAATGGAAACCATAAACACGTAAGTACCCGGCATTACAGAGCCCATGAATACAGCTTGTATGCTTCCTGCAAGTCCTGCACTTCCGGCACCTAAAGCAAATGACCACACTTTATACTTTGTAACATTTATTCCTGTACTTGCAGCAGCAATCTCATCTTCACGGATTGCTTCAAGAGCTCTTCCCATTCTGCTTTTTG
Source organism: Sphaerochaetaceae bacterium (assembly GCA_045616225.1). Classification (GTDB taxonomy): domain Bacteria; phylum Spirochaetota; class Spirochaetia; order Sphaerochaetales; family Sphaerochaetaceae; genus JAZLGI01. The sequence goes on along the minus strand of JAZLGI010000054.1, from coordinate 2,049 downwards.
CAAGACGTTCAAACAAGAAATAGACTATTAAAACAATTATCCAAATCAAAGCGATATAAGCAAATTTAGACTTGACCGTCATTCCAAAAATCTTTGCCTTTGGAATTCTTATGATTCCATTAGGTCCGTTGGTAAGCTTATCCCAGTTGTTAATAATGTTTCTTACAATCTCTGAAAAACCCAAAGTTGCAATTGCAAGATAGTCTCCCTTAAGTCTTAAAGTAGGAAGTCCAATAAGAACACCAAGAAGAGAACTCAGGATAATTGCAACCGGAAGAGTAGCCCAGAAAGACCAGCCAAGCTTAGTCATGAGTATTGCACTTGCATAACTTCCTATTGCAAAAAAACCTGCCTGGCAGAGAGATAACATACCCGTATAACCGGTTATCATATTCTGTCCAAGAGCCATAAGAGCATAGATGCCTGAGTAAATAATAATCAGAAGAAAGAAATTCAACATCAGACCTTCTCCTTTTCTGCTTTGCCCATGATTCCCGCAGGCTTAACCAGAAGTATGATAATCAAAACTGCAAAGGCTATAGTGTCTTTGAAGCTTGTTGGTATTCCCAAGATTGCAACGCCAAATGTTTCAAGAAGACCTAATAACAGACCTCCAAGCATTGCTCCGCTTATGTTACCTATTCCACCTACAACAGCAGCAACAAAAGCTTTAAGACCAACCATTGTTCCCATTGTAGCATAGACCTTGATATCAAGAGCTATAAGCATACCACCACAGGCAGCCAAAGCACTTCCAATACCAAAGGTGAGACTGATAATTCTATCTGAATTTATACCCATGAGTTTGGCTGTATCCTGATCCAAGCTGGTTGCTCTCATAGCTTTTCCAAGTTTTGTCTTTGTAACAAACAGAGAAAGAGCCACCATCATTACAGTTGCAACTACAAGAATAAGAATCTGGTGAGGAGCTATTGAAACTCCGCCAAAAGTTATAGGAGAGTTATCAAACGGATAATCCAGTTTTCTGCTTTGAGTACCAAACATCCAAGCAGCACCGTTTGAGAGAATAAAACTTACACCAATAGCAGAAAGAAGTGGAGCCAATCTCGTAGCTCTTCTCAGAGGCTTATAAGCAACTCTTTCAATAAACATTCCAAGAGCAGCACAAAAAACCATGCTAATTACCATTGCAATGAAAAAAGCAATAATCCACCACATTCCCAAAGGGCTTGAACCACGGAGAATGTTAAATGCAAACATTCCTATGTATGCTCCAACCATAAGAATATCACCATGTGCAAAATTTATGAATTTGAGAATACCGTAAACCATGGTGTACCCAAGAGCAATGAGAGCATAGATTCCACCTAGGGTCAAACCATTAACCAAATGCTGAAAAAACTCAGCAACAGATCCCATAAGGACCTCCCTTTATAAAATATTTCAAACGGCAAAAAGCACCATCAACGATGGTGCTTTTTCATTCAGGTTTTATCAATCAATTAACTTTTACAAGCTTTCCGCCCTGAATTGTAAATGAACCAAGAGAAACTGGAGCTTTATTGATTACCTTAAATGCACCCTGATTAGCTACCAAGTCACCATTTGCCTGGAAGTTAACTGTTCCAAGAACGCCCTGATAATCCTTTGTTGCTGCAACAGCATCTCTTATAGCCTTACGACCTGTTCCGGCTTTCTTAATTGCGTCAATTACAATACCTGTAGCATCATAGCTGTTAGATGAGAAAGCTCCAATTTCAACTCCGTAAGCATCCTTGAATGCTTTGTTGAATCCAAGGTTCTCCTCAACTTCTGTAGGTCCAATGTAGATAACACCTTCTGTGTAATCACCTGCAAGGTTATAAATCTCTGCATCTGTGAAGCCGTCACCTGAAAGGAAAGGAATCTTTACACCAACCTGAGCAGCCTGTTCAAGTGTCTGTGCCATTTCTGCTGTATAGTTAGGAATATAGATTGCTTCTGCATCTGTCTGCTTAATCTTTGTAAGCTGTGTCTTGAAATCCTTATCACCTACCATACATGTCTCAACTGCAACAATTTTTCCGCCGCACTTTTCAAATGATTCTT
>JAZLGI010000053.1:0-2032 GCA_045616225.1 Sphaerochaetaceae bacterium | reverse complement strand
GATGGCGAAGTTGTTCTTTTAACTGGTAAGCGTGGTAATGGTAAATCTACATTCGCAAGTCAGTTGACAGTAGATGCATTAGACCAGGATACAACGTCAATGATCTATTCAGGCGAGTTACCAAATTTCTTTGTTAAAAACTGGATTGACAGACAAGTTGCTGGAAGAAGAGAACTTAAAAATTCTGATATTCATAAATGCAATGAGTGGTATGGCGGTAGATTTTATATCTATGACAATACATCGGTAGAAGATGAACAAAGCGATTTACTCGATACAGTTGAAGAAGCTATTCAACAATTAGGTGTTCGTTTTATCGTACTCGATAATTTGATGACAGCTTTAGATGATTGTCAGAACAATGAAACACTATACAGAGCACAGTCTAATTTCGTTGGTAGGGTGTCTAAAATGGCAAAGGCATATAAAGTAGCGTTCATATTAGTTGCACATCCTAGAAAGTCAAATATGGCGTTTCAGAATGACGATGTAAGTGGTTCAGCAGACATAACTAACAAGGTTGATATTGTAATGAGCTATGACAAACCAGAAGATTCACAAGATGAGTCAGAAAGAGTCTTAGCAGTTACCAAAAACCGACTTACAGGAAAGCTTGGAGAAGTGAAACTTTATTATTCAGAAGAGTCCAAAAGAATTGTTGGAAACAATAAGAACTTTAACAAGGATTATTTCAAAGAGAATACGTTTGAGCCAGTGGATCAATACGAGATTCCTTTTGACTAGAGGTAAAAAGATGGAGCGAACAGCAGAACAAGAAAGATATTACAGAGTAATTAATACAGCGTGGACATTTATGAAAGACCACGCAGAAACAGTACAAGATTGGGCAGCGTTTTGTGCTGATATGAAACAGTTGGTTTTCAAGCAGCCTGAAGAAGATCAGAAACTTTTAAGGGGAATATTTACAGCTTTTGAAAACGACTTGGTTGATAGGAGTAAGAATAATGGGTAGTTGTGCGTTGTACAAAAAGAATGAATTTGCTTGTTTAAATTGTCCTTATGACGAGTGTATTAAAGATTTAGATTCAAGAAAAGCAAAGAACAAGCGAATTATGAAAGATGAAAAATATATGCTTTCTGAAATGGAGAAAAAAGAAAGAAAAAAAGAAAGTAGTGCCAGATGGAGAGCAAATAATTCGGAAAGAGCAACCTTTGTTGCAAGAAGAAGTGACAGAAAGAGACGAGCCAACAAAGGATTAGCAAAACGAATTGGTTACGCAATGGTTAATGGTAAAAGAACACTTATGTATGAAGGCAAAGGTGAATATAGATATTACTGTTTCCAAGAAGGTGAATATTTTGAATTTACAGTCAATGAAATGGTAGGCAAGTGGCTACACGGAGAAGAGGACATGATACAAAAAACACTTACAGTTCCAAAAAGTGAATATCTTAAACAATGGCGCAAGGAAAGAAAAGAAAAATTGAAAAAAGATACTGCTAATCGTAAGGAAGAAGTTAAACGAGAATTTGAATCATTTCTTAACGAAGAGATGAAGAAATATCCACTTGGCTTCAATCCGTATCAAGAATAGGAGACATAATGAAAAGTTTTGATAATTACGAGTGTGATGGGCAAATGTCAATATTTGATTTGGAAAAAGTTCCATTCAAGATAAAGAACAAAATCAAATTGATTGAACTTTTTGCTGGTGTGGGATCACAAGCAATGGCATTGAGAGATATTGGAGCAGATTTTGAGCATTACAGAGTTGTTGAATTTGATAAATATGCAATCGCTAGTTACAACGCAATACATGGAACAGATTTTCCAACAATGGATGTTACAAAGATTAATGGAGAAGATCTTGGAATAGTAGAAACAGATAAGTATACTTACTTACTTACTTACTCTTTCCCTTGTACAGATTTATCAGTTGCTGGAAAGATGCTTGGAATGGAAGAGGGTTCAGGAACACGTTCAAGCCTTTTATGGGAAGTTAAGAGATTATTAGAAGAGTGTAAACAATTACCACAGATATTGGTTATGGAAAATGTACCACAAGTACAT
>JAZLGI010000052.1:0-44646 GCA_045616225.1 Sphaerochaetaceae bacterium | reverse complement strand
CAAAATACTATGATGACAACAATATTGAGTCTTCATTTGTTCCTCCCAGAATGGTTAATTTCATGCTTGCTCATAACAAGTCTTTGAGAAGTATTTCAGTTGGTTCTGAAAGAATAACAAACATTTATTATAACGATAATCCTGTGGTGATGAACGGCTATGGATCTACAGAGCTTTTTGGGGGAACTCTTGCATTTAAAATAGACAAACTGTATGAAAATACTCCAATTGGAAAACCTATTGGGGATGAACGGGCTTATGTTCTTGATGATGACAATAACGAGGTAGAAGTAGGAGAGCTTTGCATATCAGGTAATGTCGCCAAAGGATATCTGAACAGAAAAGAAGAAACGCAAAAGGCATTTGTTAAAAATCCGTTTAAGAATATTGACGGGTTTGAACGAATGTTCAGAACAGGAGATATAGTACAGTGTCTGCCTGACGGAAATCTTGTATTTATTGAAAGAAAAGACTGGATGATAAAGATTAACGGACAGAGGGTAGAACCTCTTGAAGTTGAGAGTACCATAAGAAGACTTGATGGAATTAAGGAAGTTGCAGTAAAAGATTATACTGATGATTTAGGTGTTACATACCTTGTTGCATATTACACACTGGATAAAGCTGTATCTGCAGAACAGATTAAAGCTTACTGCAAGTCACATCTCACATCATACATGGTTCCTGCATTTTATGTTGAGATGAAAGAATTCTTGCTTAATGCAAACGGCAAATTAGACCGGATTAATCTACCTAAACCAGACATTAAGGTTTACAAGACAGAATATGTAGCTCCTGAAGGTAAGATTGAAGAAGAAATATGCATTGCAATGGAAAAAACGCTTAAATGCGGTCAAATTGGCAGAAATGATGATTTCTTCCAACTTGGAGGAGACTCAGTAAAGGCAATTGAGACTATTAATCTTCTTGATGATCTTCCGCTTAGTACTGAGATGTTTTTTACCGGTAAAACGCCTGCAGGCATTGCTTCTCAGATAGAAAACGGCGGAAACGCTGAGTTTGGTTTTGAGAGAGTTGTTAAAAATGAATACCCGCTTACTCCATCTCAACTGGGAGTTTATTTTGCAATGGAAGCAGAATCTGAAACACTTATGTACAATAATCCTGTACAGATAGTTTTAGATGATGATGTAGATATTGATAAACTTATTAGTGCAATTGAAAAAGCTGTAAACAATCACAAGGCTTATCATTGCAGCATTGATGTCCGCGGCGGAATTCCATGTATGATTCCTGAAGATAGGAAAATAAGTGTTGTCAGATGTGAAACAGATGATATAGAACAGTCACTCTCAGAGTTTGTAAGACCATTTGACCTCAAAAAAGATAACCTTATACGTATAAGTCTTTTTGAAAAAGATTCTCAAAGAGTTATTGCTTTAGATGCCCACCATATTGTTTTTGACGGAACGACTCTCTCTATTCTTCTGAAAGAAATAGAAAGGACTTACAGCGGACGTGATTTATTTGAAGAGAAAACATCTGCTTTTGATCTTTCTACATATGAAGGAGTTCTTAAAACAACAGAAAAATATGCCGAAGCAAGGGATTATTTCAACAATCTCTTTGAAGGCTTGGAAGTCTCAAATGATTTTCCTTGTGATTATGAAGATAAGCAAATTGCAAAGTTAAGCAATTTGGAGCTTAAACTTAAACTCAAAACAGATAAGTTGCTCAAGTTCATAAAAGAAAACGGACTTACTGAGAATTCCTTGCTGCTTGCTGCTTTCTCTTTTGTTTTGGCAAAATACAATGGAACAGACAGTTCATTGGTGTGTGTTGCGGAGATGGGAAGACATTCATCAATGACATTTAATACAGCAGGAATGCTTGTCAAAACTTTGGCTCTTCCGGTTAACCTTAAATCTCAAAACAATGTTGCTCAATATATAAGACATCTTCAGGAAATCTTCAGAAACAGTGTAAAGAATGATATATATCCTTTTAGTGAACTGGCTGCAAAGTATAATATCAACAATGATTTTATGTTTGTCTATCAAGGAGACAACTTCACTAACTTAAATCTCAACGATAAAAAATATGCTGTTACAGGACTTTCCAATCCTGATGCCATAAACAAGATGACTCTTATGGTATTCTGTGCAGAAGATGGATATCGCTTAAGTTTCAGATATAGGTCAGATTTATATTCAGATGCTGTCATAGAAGCCTTTGCCAATGCATATTGTACTGTTGTAAATGAATTTATAAATAAGGAACTTCTCAGGGATGTTAATCTTCTGACAGAGAAAGATGAAGCCCTTCTTGACAGTTTCTGTTCAGATGAATTTCAGATTGAGAAGAAGACTTTTACAGAATACTTCAATGATTTTGTGCATAAAATTCCAAATCATGATCTTGTGGTTTATGAAGACAAGCATATTACCTATGGTCAGGCTGGAAAAATAACAGACAAGGTTTCCAAATACATCATAAATCTGGGATTGAGAAACAATGACATTGTAAGCATTCTCATTCCAAGAAATGAATGGATAGTACTTGCCACATACAGCGTGTTGAAAGCAGGTTGTATATATGAGCCTCTTGATCCTTCATATCCAAAAGAACGCTTGAGTTTTATGGTTAAAAATGCTCAAGCCAAATTATTGATTACAACAAGGGAATTAAGAGAATTAATTCAAGATTATGACGGAAATGTTCTCTATGTAGAAGACATTGAAGCTCTTCCTGAAGCAGAAGAAACAATTGTAAAAAATGATTTTGATGACGGTTTTGTACTCTTGTATACAAGCGGAACAACAGGTACTCCAAAAGGACTTTTGTTGAGTCATAAAAATGCATCTTCATTGGCTCAGATTGCAAGAAGAAAATTTGATTTGAACAGTGATACTGTAAATGCCTGCTATGCATCTTACGGTTTTGATGCCTGTTTTAATGATTTAATCTCAATTGGTGCTAACGGTGGAACTATTCATGTTGTTCCGGAAGATATGCGGTTGAATCTTATTGAACTAGATAAGTATTACACAGACAATAAGATAACACACGCAATAATGACGACTCAGGTAGGAAGACAGTTTGCACTTCTGACTAAATCTCCTTATCTGAATAAAATGGGAGTAGGTGGGGAAACTCTTGTTCCTTTTGATACGGACAACCTTTCTTTTGACTTTTACAATATGTACGGACCTTCCGAAGCCTCTGTATATGTTTCAGAAAACAAGGTCTCAGGAAAACAATTGAGAATACCTATTGGAAAAATAGATGAAAATACCAAAGGATATATTGTTGATTCCAATATGCACAGATTGCCTGTAGGAGCACCCGGCGAATTGCTTGTTGCAGGCTGTAAGGTTGGAAAAGGGTACTTGAATCTTCCAGAGAAAACAGAAGCATCTTTTATTGATAATCCTTTTACTGATAATCCTGAATACAGAAAAGTTTATAGAACAGGTGATATCATAAGATTCCTGCCGGACGGTTCTCTTGATTTTATAGGCAGACACGACGGTCAGGTTAAAGTACGTGGATTCCGTGTTGAACTGTCTGAAATAGAAGAGGTTATCCGTCGTTATGAAGGAGTAAAGGATGCTACTGTTGCGGCCTTTGATGATGTTTCCGGCGGAAAGTTTATAGCTGCCTACATTGTGTCAGATTCAAAGATTGATATAAATGCGCTTAACGACTTTATTGCAGAGGAAAAACCTTCCTACATGGTTCCTGCAGTAACAATGCAAATAGATTCTATTCCTCTCACTCAGAACCAGAAAGTAAACAAGCGGGCACTTCCTAAACCGGTCAGAGAGCTTGAGAACATAAGACTTCCTGAAAATGATGTTCAAAAGAAAGTTTATGACATCTGTTGCAAGGTACTTGGTACAGATATGTTTGGAATAGATACAGATCTTTATTCTGCAGGATTGACTTCCATTGCAGTAATAAGACTTAATGTTGAATTGGAAACTGCTTTTAATGTTCCGTTTAAGGTTTCCGATATAAAGGAACATAATACAGTCTTAAAGATAGAGCAGTTCCTTAATTCTTATTCAGCAATTGCAGATTATGAGATTCTTGAAGATTATCCGCTTACTCAGACACAGATTGGTATTTACATAGAATGTATCTCTGAGCCTGATTCTGTTGCCTACAATATCCCTATGATGATTAAACTGGGAGATTCCATTGACACAGAAAAACTTGCAAATGTAATTAAACAGGTCTTTAATGCACATCCTTACACAAAGGCAATACTTTATGCAGATGAAAAAGGAAACATTAGAGCTTTAAGGGACGATTCAAAGAAAGTAGAAATCAAAATTATTGATTGCGATTATATACCTGATAAAAAAGAACTTGTTAAACCATTCAAATTATTGGGAGAAGCATTATACAGGATTGCAATATACAGAACCAAAGAAGGCAATTACCTGTTTATGGACTTCCATCACATTGCATCTGACGGTATGTCAATTAATATCATCATGGCCGATATAAACAAAGCATACGCAGGAGCCTTAATCAAAAAAGAAAGATACAGCGGCTTTGAAGTATCTCTGGATGAAGAGTTATCACGAAGCGGGGAGAGCTTTACATCTGCAAAGGAATACTATGACAGTATTCTAAAAGGTTGTAATGCGGATTGTCTGCCGGCAAAAGCACCTGAATCAGACAAGAAAGGAGCTTCTGCAATAAAACGTATAGGACAAACTTCTGCCTATAAGGTCAATGAGTATTGCAGAAGAAACAAGTTTACTCCAAATGCTTACTTTAATGCAGCATTTGCTTATGCCTTAAGCTTTTTTGGTAATTTTGAAGATGCTGTTTATACAACTATTTATAACGGAAGGAATGACTCCAGATTAACAAACTCAGTTACCATGCTTGTAAAGACTCTTCCTGTAATAGTTCACACAGAGGGCAGTATTGTAGTTGCGGACATGATTCAGAAAGTGCAGAACCAACTGATAGAAAGTATGTCCAATGATGTTTACTCCTTTGCAGAGATATCTTCTGCATACGGAGTTCATTCTGACATTTTGTTTGCATATCAGGGAAATGAATTTGAGTTTGATGAATTCTGCGGAGAAAAGGCACAATTTATAAAAGTTTCTCCTGACACTGCTAAGTCTCCGATTACCGTTACCGTTTATCTTAAAGACGGAAAGTATGAAATAAATGTTGAATACCTATGTGAAATGTTTAATTCTGCTTTCATCAACAGCTTTATAGATGTATTTGATAAGGTGCTCAACGGATTTGCTGAGAAGAAAAAAGCAGAAGAAATAGAAGTTTTATCAGACAACGCAATAAAACAACTGGAATGTATCAATGACACAGATTTTGAATTTGAGAATATACCGGCAAGCCGGTTGATTGAAAAAAGAGTCAGGGAAACACCAGATAAAGTTGCTGTTATATCCTCTGCAGAACAATTGACATACAAAGAGCTTAATGACAGGGCAAATAAGATTGCTGCTAAGTTGATTGATTCTGGTGTAAAGAAAGATTCTGTTGTTGGAGTAATCATAGACAGGAGTGTAAATATTCCTGTATGTGAATTGGCAGTATTAAAAGCAGGAGGAGCATTCCTTCCTATATTGCCGGATTATCCTGATGACAGAATTGATTACTGTCTGTCTGATTCTGCAACAAAACTGGTTTTGACAACAAAGGCTATAAGAGACAGCAAAAGCAACTTGTTCAGCCAAGACAAACCTTACAAAGCAGTTGTAATAGAAGAATTGCTTTCTTCTGGATTTGTATCTGACCCTGTAATAGAGCCGTCCGGAGATTCTCTTGCTTATTGTATTTATACTTCCGGCTCAACAGGAAATCCAAAAGGTGTAATGATAGAACATCATAGTCTGTCTAATTTTGTTCAGACTTTTACAGTGGCTAAAGATGTTTATCAACAGAAGAACAGGGGAGAAGTAGGGATCTCAATGGGATCTATTTCTTTTGATATTCATATTATTGATATACTTCTGCCTCTGTGTAACGGAAAGACAATATGTATTGCAACTGATGAAGAGATTCATAATCCTAAAGCTTTTGCAGATTTCATGGTTGATAAACATGTAGATGTTATTGCCTGTACACCATCATTTATTATGAATATTCTTGGTATGCCATACATGGAAAAAGCCTTTAAAGGACTCAAATCTATAATGGTTGGTGCAGAATTATTCCCTGCAGGGCTTTATGAAAAACTTATTGCTTTATCTCCTGATGCATATATTATCAATGCTTACGGACCTACTGAGTGTACTGTTGCAGCAAGTGCAAAACATATAACAAGTTCTGCAAACATAACTATTGGCGGTCCAGGTTTAAACTACAAGATGTATATTATGGATAAATTTGGCCGTAAATTGCCGCTTTATTCAACAGGAGAACTTATTATCTGCGGAGAAGGAGTATCCCGCGGTTATATAAATCTTCCTGAAAAAACAGCCCAGGCATTCTTTGAATGTGATGGAAGTCCTGCATATCACAGCGGTGATGTTGCCAGATTTAATTCAGACGGTGAATTGGAATTTGGAGGGCGTGTAGATAATCAGGTTAAGCTAAGAGGGTACAGAGTTGAGCTGGATGAAATAGAAAGTGCTATGATGAATTATGACGGGATAAAGTCTGCTAAAGTTGTTGTACGAAATAATGGTTCTGAGGACTACCTGGTAGGATTCTTTACCGCTTCTGAAAAGGTAGATTTGGACAGTCTTTCTGAATACTTAAAGAGCAGATTAACCTATTACATGGTACCTGATATTTTAATGCAACTTGATGTCATGCCACTTACACCTAACGGTAAAATAGATAAAAAAGCTCTTCCTGAAGTCAAGAAGGAAAGAAAACAAAGAGAAAAGAAGAAGGCTAAAAAGTCTTTGGAACAGGAACTGGTAGATATTTTTGCTTCTGTTTTGTCTTTGGATGAATTCTATGCAAATGACAATTTCTTTGAAATGGGAGGAACTTCTCTTTCTGCATCAACAGTCACAATGCAACTGATGTCCAAGGGAATAAAAGTTGAATATCAGGACATCTTTGACAATCCAACGCCTGAGTTGCTTGCAGATTTTATTGAGAGCCAGAAGATACCTGAAACCAACAGCAAAGCAACAACAGATGATTCTGATGTTGTATCTGAATTTCCTGAGCAACTTATGTACAATACTCTTGAATATGCAAAGGAAGTCAAACGTGAACCTCTTGGAGATGTTGTTTTAACAGGTGCTGTAGGTTTCCTTGGAATTCATGTTTTCAAAGAATTGTTGGATGCAAATGAAGGAAAGATTATTTGTATTATCAGAAAGGGAGATTTTGAAACACCTGAAATAAGGCTCAAGAGTATGTTCATGTACTACTTTGGAGAGCCTATTGGTGATGAGGTCAAAGACCGTATTATTGTTTTGAATGGAGATATCACAGACAATGTTTCACAAGTTCTCAATGGCATTCATTGTGACACAATCATAAACTGTGCAGGTTGTGTAAAGCATTATGCTGCTGATGATATTCTTGAAAGAATAAACGTTGGAGGAGTTGAAAATCTTATAAAAGTTGCCATGGAAAAGAGTGCAAGGCTTATACAGATTTCAACTGTTTCAATTCCTGGAGCTCATACAGATGAAACTTGGAAGAAACATATCAAGGGTTATGAAAACAAGCTTTTTGTCATTGACGATATGGGTAATAAATACAGTCTTTCAAAATATCATGCAGAACAGAAAATGCTTGAAGCAATTAAAAACGGAATGAGGGGAAAGATTATTCGTGTAGGAAACCTCATGGGTAGGTATAAAGATGGAGAATTCCAGATTAACTTCAATACCAACGCATTCCTGAACGCGGTGAGGGGATTTGCAACAATAGGGAAATGTCCTATAAGTCACGCAACAGATCCTATGAGTTTTTCACCTATTGATTTAACTGCCAAGGCTGTTGTTTTGTTAGCCGGTACCAATGATATGTTTACTGCTTTTAATGCAGACAGCAGATTCAGAATAGACGAATGGCAGCTTATTGCTGCGGCAAACAGTTGCGGAATAACAATAAAACCGGTTCCTGATGAAGAATATTATGATGATTATTACCGTATGTTGGGAGATCCAAAAGTCAATTCAAAGCTGCAAGGTCTTATGACAAATGACCGTCCTGATATCCATGGTGTTGAATCTGACAACGAGTTTACGACAAACATTCTGTATCGTCTTGGATTCTCATGGAATCTGCCGGATAATTCTTATCTTGAGCGAATTTTGCAAAGCCTTTTATCTCTTGACTATTTTGAGTTGGAAGATGAGCTTTAAGGGTTTGTTTGTTATTTAGCCAAGATGTTTATTTTCTTATCTATTTGTGTCAGCTTAAAGATATTCATTATATCTTGGCTGACATTTTTAATTGAATATTCTGCTCCAAGTTCCTTGGCTTTTCTATAACCTGCAACAACAACACGCACACCGGATGAAGAAATGTATTCAACATTGTCAAAATTAAGACTTATAGAAGCTGCTGAGTTGATTTTTTCTATCTCTTCTCCAAGTTTTGGAGCTGAAGAAGTGTCCAGCCAACCTTCTAGGTTTATTTGGATATTGCCGTTATCGTTTATTAAATTGATATTCATGAATTTGTCTCCTTATATCGTTTTGTTAATGTAAGAATATTTTTATTATTTTCATAGGTATAAAAGAAATGATCCATTATGTTTGCTGTAAGTGATTTCCCAAGACCTCCTATTTGAGTGTCAGGATCATAATCTATGTCAGCAGTCAAATCCTTTGTTGGGTCAAAAGGTACTCCGGAGTCTTCAAACCTTAATATGATAACGTCTGATTGGCTTAGTGTGAAAATGATTTTCTCACCTTCCGGAATTCCTTCAGGAAAAGCGTAGTTGCAGATGTTTACAAACATTTCTTCTGCAGCAAGGCACAGGCTTAATTGTTCTTTTCGGTTTATAGGTAATTTAAGTATAAGCTCTTTGATTCTTTCAAATTCGTCAATGGAGTAGTCAAGTTCCAGAGTAACGGAATCACGGCAAGTTAAAGACAGCATGGTAATATCATCAAACTGGTCTTGCTTTCCTGAGAATGTTTTTATTGCCTTGTAAACTTCATTTACAAGAAAGGAAACATCTTTTCCTACATACTGTTGTAACAATGACTTAAGTCTCTCTATTCCAAAGAATTCATTGTTCTCATTGATTATTTCGTTTACACCGTCTGTGAACATGAATATTGTATCTCCGGTATTAAGCTTAATTGAATGCTCTGTATATGTTTCATTTGCAAACAATCCAATTGGTGTGCCTGAGATGTTTTCAAGTTCATAAAGTTTGTCACTTATAAGGAAAGGCATATTATGCCCTGCATTTGAATAGGTAAAGCTGTTGTCTCTCTTGTCAAAAATCCCGACAATTATTGTAACAAAAAGCAAGTCCTGGTTTTGACTTGATATAGTGTTATTTGCTTTTTCAAGAATACGGGCAGGTGATATGTTTGTTTTTGAGTATTCCCTGATTAAAACAAGTGTTATTGCCATGAAAATTGCAGCAGTGATACCTTTGCCGGAAACGTCTGCAATTACCAACATAGTTCTGTTTTCATCTAATTGAATGCAATCGTAGAAATCACCTCCTACGTTGTAGGCAGGTTTCATCATACATTGAATATAAAAAGCATCTGAGACAATGTTTTCTTTTGGCAGGAATCCATGCTGAATACGTGCAGCAACATCAAGTTCTGACTGTTGTCTGAATTGTTCATTTGTGAGAGTTTTGATACTGTCCAGATAACTGCTTATATCATCTGACACACTGTTGAAAGAATTTGATATCATTTCATATTCAAGGCAGCTGTCTTCGTTAAGCTTTACACTTGAATGAGCCACATCTTTTGTGTACTCCATCATTGTGCGGCTTATGTTATGAGTAGGTTCAGATACACGTTTTTTCATTATTTTTATAATGACAACGTATATTCCCACAAAAACCACAAATATAAGTAATGCAGAAATTCTGAACAGTTTTAAGATTGTTACCAATATTTCGTGATAAGAAACGCCAACACCTGCTATTATTTTGTTTCCGAACAAGTCTTCAATGCAGATTTCTGTTGTAAATACAGATGCATCAAAATCTTCCAGGATACTGTTGGCAAATACTTTTTCCCCTTTCCAGATTGCCAATTCATCTTTATTTAGCAAATGTTTTACAGGAACTCCAAGATTAATGGTTTTTGCTATGTCTATCCTGACATCATCATTCTGTGAGAATGAAATATATTTAATAGTTCCTTTTTCTATGTCAGGAATGTACATGTATGCATAGTCAATTCCATTCCATTTGCAGATATAATCACCGAAGAAATTTGCTTGTTCCGCATAGTTCTCGTCAACCGGAAGATTGTCCTGTTCTGCATAATAATTGACTAAATCTGCGTATATTCCGGATATGGTTTCTGTATGTCGCAACTCATTTTTCCTGATGATGTAAGAAACTGCATAAAAAGAGCAAACAAGGAGAATTATATATGCCAGTATCAATAAAGGTGCTACACGCTTTGAAACTATGCGTGCAATTTTTCTCTTCATTTCTGCAAATTCCCAATTCAGTTGAACTGCTTGATTATTTCTGTAAGCTCTGTCATACGTTCTTTGAGTTCTTCCTCTGTTTTAGCTTCTACAACTAATCTGAGGAATGGCTCTGTATTGGATTTTCTTACATTAAACCACCAAGTAGGAAATTCTATTCTGTATCCGTCAATGTCCATTACTTTTGTTGGATTGAGCTTTGAATATTTGTTGTAAAGTGAAGTCATTGCTTCATCTTTATGATCCAGTTTAAAGTTGGTTTCTCCGCTGTTTGCATAAACCTTTATACTGTCTAGCATTGAGCTTAGGCCTTTTCCCTCTGCTTTGAGCTTTGCAACTGTCTGAAGAACAAGTAAAGAAGCCAAAATTCCGCTGTCACAGTTAAAGAAATCCCTGAAGTAGTAGTGTCCGGCAAGTTCTCCGCCAAAGATACATCCGACTTCACGGATTTTATCTTTGGCATAAGCATGACCTACTTTCCAGATGATGACATCTGTTGAGCCTTTCTTCTGAAGATATTCAATTGTACTCTTAGTTGTTCTTATATCAACGAGACAGGAGCCTTTTTCTTTTGAAAGATAATAGTCTCCTATGATTGATGTTGTGTAATCCGGCTGGATGAATCTTCCTTTTTCGTCAATGAAAAGAACTCTGTCTGCATCTCCGTCGTAGATGATTCCGCAATCTGATTTGTTTGCTTTTACAGCTTCTTCAAGTTGAATACAATTTTTTTCTTCAAGAGGGTTTGGCTCATGGTTAGGGAATGTTCCGTCTAATGTGTCGTTAATGTAATGAACATTCTTTTCTCCGAACAGCTGATGTACAAAAAGGCTGCTCATACCGTTTGAACAGTCAATGGTAATGTTGAGATTGCTGAGATCCGGTAGAAATTTCTTTTGAAAGTCTATGTATGTGGTATAAATATCCTTATCTATTATTTTTCCTCTCTTGTCTGCTGAAACAGGAATTACCTTTTCTGTGTTTACCATCTTTTCAAGATCTTTAAGACCTGTATCACCACCTACAGGGATTCCTTTTGTCCTGCTTATTTTCATTCCGTTGTATTGTTTTGGATTATGGCTGGCTGTTATTTGAACAGAAGCATCTGCGTTGTAATAGACTGTAGAAAAATACACAAGAGGAGTAGTTGCAAGGCCAATATTCCAAACATCTTTTCCTGCATCATTTATTCCTTTGCAGAGATTTTCAAAAATTTCATCACTGGATAATCTTACATCTCTTCCTACAACGACAAAATCACTGTTTAAAAGCTTTGGAAGAAAGTAACCTACCTTATAAGCTGTTTCTTTGTCAAAATCCTGATTGTAAATACCTCTGATATCATATGCATGAAAAGCACCCATTTATTTGTCCTCCCTAAGTTTGTTTACCTGATTTCTGAAATCGTTTCCGAATACCTCAAAGAATCTGAATGAAGAATCTTCAAATTCAACTGCTGTTACTACCTGACTGAATAATCTGGTCATTAGATTTGCCTTCGGAAGTTTATTTGAAAAGCCTTCTGCATAGTTTTTTGCAGAACGTTTTGAAACAAGATACATGTCTTTTATTTGATTTGCAGTAAAACTGCTTTCAAATTTTATATATGGCGCATCTGTCTTCTTTGGTTTTATTTCAAATCCAAAAATCTGAGGATGAGCTTCAAAATCTTCAAACCAGAATACGTTGTTTACCAAATAAAGAAAAACACCTCTGTCTCTTATAACTCCGTCTGTATCTGCATACCAAGTTGAGAATGTTCTCCACCCAAGTTTTCCCTGACGTTTTTCTTCTATTTCTCTGATTAGTTCCTGTCCGTCATCATCTTGTACGCGCATGAATGTCTCCTATTATTGGAATACTTTTAATTTGTTGTAGTTTAGCATATATTACATCTGTGAAAAAGGTACTTTTGTTATGGGAAATGCTTCTGAATATGTAAAAAAAGACTTTGGGAAGATACTCAAAAACAATGCTCAGGAATTAAGACATTCCCTTTTGGAGAACGGAACAGATTGTTTTAGAGTTTATGACCGTAATCTTGGGCTGTTTCCTGTAACTGTTGATTTGTATGGTCGTTATGCAAAGATAACAGACTATGGGAATGAACCTTTGTCAAAAGAATTAAAAAATACCTGCATTGATATTTGTTCCAGAATGCTTTATTTGGAACAAAATCATATTGTTTATGCCTACCGTTCAAAACGTTCAGATGGTCAGCAACACGAAAAAAATGATAGGGAAGCGGTAATTACCACTGTAAAAGAAAACAACCTGACGTTTAAAGTAAACCTTACAACATACGCAGATACAGGTCTTTTTCTTGATCATGCCATAACCAGAAAGTTTATACAGGAAAGAAGTGCAGAAGCAGATGTTTTAAATCTTTTTTCATATACCGGAAGTTTTTCTGTTTATGCAGCATCCGGTTTGGCTCATACTGTAACAAGTGTTGATATGTCTGCAACTTACACTGCATGGGCAGAGGAAAACTTAAAAGCAAACGGTTTCTACGGGGGTAATTATTCTTGTGTTTGTGAAGATGCCAGAAGGTTTGTTGAAAAAGCATACAAAGATAACAAAAAATACGACATCATAATTTTTGATCCACCTTCATTTTCAAACAGCCATAAAATGGATTACGATTTTGATGTTTCCCGAGATTATGCAATTTGGATAAAAAATCTGTTTTCAATATTAAAGAAAACAGGTATTATTTTGTTCTCAAACAATTTGGGAACCTTTAGCTTGGATAAGAGAAAACTCAGAGGTATTAAGGTTAAAGAGGTGACCTCACTTTTATGGGCACCGGGTTTTGTAAAGGATCGTGTAGGAACGGTCAGGAGTTGGATAATGGCATTTGATGATGAGTCACTCTCATTGGACTGGAGTGAACCTAAAAAAGAGACCTGCAAAGGACCTCAGAGAAGACCTGAGAGATTTTATGGAAACAGAAACAGCAGAAGGTTTGATGACAGACCAAGAAGGTCTTATGAAGATAGAGACAACAGAAGGTTTAACGACAAGCCAAGAAAGTCTTATGAAGACAGAGAAAGCAGAAGGTTTGATGACAGACCAAGAAAGTCTTATGAAGATAAAGATAGCAAAAGAACAACCTATGGCAGAAATGAATGGAAGGGTGTATCTTCAAAGAGCGGTCCTAAGCCTTACGGATATGATTCATTCAAGCCGGCTAGAAACCGTAATGACAGCAGTGAATTTTTCTGGAATGTAGAAGATTTGGAAAAAAGAGATAAATAAGGCTGTAACAAAAAGTTACAGCCCCTTTTTTTAAAGTCCCATTTTGGCTTTTTGCTTTGCCCAACTGTCCTTTAAAGTTACTGTTCTGTTAAAGACAGGATGCTCTACAGTTGAATCATAGTCCGGAGTAAAGTATCCGCTTCTTACAAACTGCAGATAGTCTCCAGGTTTTGCATTTTCAAGACCAGGTTCAAGTTTTGCGTTGTTTACAACTACAAGAGACTGAGGATTAAGATCATCAAGATAATTGCCTGTTTCTCCGCCAGGATACTCTGTTGAGAAGAGTTTATCATAAAGGCGGACTTCTCCGTCTATGGCATATTTTGCAGATACCCAATGACTTGTTCCTTTAACCTTTCTTCCGTCAGGAGAATCTCCGCCACGGCTCTGAGGATCATAAGTACAGTGAACAACGGTAACATTTCCTTCTGCATCCTTTTCACAAGAAACAGCTTTTACATAATATGCACCTTTAAGTCTTATTTCATTGCCTATGTAAAGGCGGTGATAACCTTTTGGAGGAACTTCCATAAAGTCTTCACGTTCTATGTATACTTCACGTGTAAATGCAAGTTTTCTTTTGCCTGCATTTGGATCTTCAGGATTGTTTTCTGTTTCAAAATACTCTGTGAGATCTTGAGGATAGTTGTCTATGATGAGCTTAATAGGGTCAAGAACTGCCATAACACGCTTTGCCCGTTTGTTAAGGTCTTCACGGACACAGAATTCCATAAGAGAGTAGTCTACGACAGATTCTACTTTTGCAACTCCAACACGGCTTACAAAGTCTTTCATTGACTCAGGAGAATAGCCTCTGCGTCTGATTCCGCTTATTGTTGGCATTCTAGGGTCATCCCAACCGGAGACAATGCCCATGTTGACAAGTTGGAGAAGCTTACGTTTACTCATTACAAGGTAGTTGATATTAAGACGTGCAAACTCATACTGATGAGGAGCATGCTCAATATTGTCTATAGAACAAGCCCAATCATAAGCAGGACGGTGGTCTTCAAACTCAAGAGTACAGATACTGTGGGTAATTCCTTCTATGGCATCACTGATTGGGTGGGTGAAATCATACATTGGATAAACACACCACTTGTTACCTGTTCTTGGGTGTTCTGCAAACTTTATTCTGTAAAGAGCAGGGTCTCTCATATTTATGTTAGGACTTGCCATATCAAGTTTTGCTCTGAGAAGATATTTACCTTCCGGATATTTACCTTCTCCCATTTCTTGGAAGAGTTTAAGGTTTTCTTCAATACTGCGGTCTCTGTCCGGACTGTTTTTACCAGGCTCTGTAAGAGTACCTCTGTTTGCCTTTACTTCTTCCGGTGTCTGACTATCTACATAAGCCATGCCTTTTTTGATAAGGTCAATTGCTATTTCGTGAAGCTGGTCATAGTAGTCAGAGGCATAGTACTCATGTTTTCCCCAGTCAAAGCCAAGCCAACGTATATCACTCTTGATTGAGTCTATATACTCCATGTCTTCCTTTGCAGGGTTTGTGTCATCAAGTCTAAGATGACAGATTCCATTGTACTTTGCTGCAAGACCAAAGTTTAAGCAGATACTTTTAATATGTCCTATATGAAGGTATCCGTTTGGTTCCGGCGGGAAACGAGTTACAATTGTGTTGTCCGGGACTCTGTTGTTGGCAAGATCATCCTCTATGATCTTCTCGATAAAGTTAAGAGGTTTTTCCTCTACGCTTACTTCGTTAAGCATTTCTTCGCTCATATTTACTCCTTTGGGCCCTTCAGGGTGGCCTTAAGATAGGTAAAGTGTATCAAAAATACCCTTTGTTGTGCTATATTTTTAATATGATTATATGCATTGGAGAGTCAGTAATAGATTATATAGGCAATGACAGGTTTGTAGGAGGCAGTATTTTGAACACTGCAAAGGCCGTGTCAAAGCAAAATGTCTGTGTGAGTTATCTAAGTGAAATTTCCTCAGATGAGAACGGAATGCTTGTCATTCAGGATTTGATAAACAATTTTATTATGTTTGATCCGCTTATGTGTAACAGCACTTTTTCTACCATGACAGCAAAGGCTGTGGAAAAAAACGGCGTGATTTCTTATGAGTTTTCAAGAGAGGGAAGTACTGCTGTAAATATTTCAAAAGAAAAGATTGTTGCTTATTTTGATACAAACAGCACTGTAGATTGCATAATGACAGGTTCAATTGCTTTTGCAGATTGTAATTCAAGAGAACAGATTTTAAGTGCAATAGACAAACGTCCTGAAGCATTCATTTTCTTTGATCCAAATGTCAGACCAAGTCTTATAAAAGACAGGGAAGAATACCTGAAAGCAGTGAAAGAATTTGCTTCAAAGTGTGATATTTTTAAGCTTAGTGATGAAGACTTGGCTTACCTTGGAATATCTGAAGAAGAAGCTTTGAATTGGGCTAAGACAGATTTAATTGTCACATACGGAAAAAACGGAAGTAGGTGGTTTAAAAAAGGAAAAAAGACTGTAGAGCATGATGCATTTGAGCTTGGAGACTGCAAAGATACTGTTGGATGCGGAGATACTTTTAGCGGGAACATTCTTGCTTGGCTCGATTTTAATAACAAGTATTTCTGTTATTCTGATGATGACAGGCTTACAATGCTTAGAAGGGCTTCTGCTGCCGCAGCTTTGAATTGCTTGGAAAGAGGGTGTAATCCTCCTTCAAAAGAAGAAGTTGACAAAGTAGTTTTTGAGTTTGCCTGACAGTACTTTTTTGATTAAGATTTGGCTATGAGGAAAAATTTTTTTCTTAGGATTCTTCTTATCTTTTTAGTTTCTCTTTTCTCTTTGGTTCTGCTTTTTGTTTTGTTCAGATGGACACTTAGCGTTAAATCAAATCTCAGGGAAAAAGAACTCAGAGGAGCTCTTGAGAACGTTGTTGAGCAGTACGGAGAGAAGGGACTTCTGGAAATGGCCGGAGTTCCTGTAAACGATATCTACTATTCAGAAGACGGTGTAACTCTATTTGAAGGAAACAACGGTAACTGGACTTACAGTGCAGATGAATTGGAGAATATTTCTGTTTTTGAAAAGTGCAATGAGGCTGTTGTTTACATAAAAACAGACATTGACAACAGTGTATCTTCTTTTTTGGATGTGAATGTAAAAAGCGGGGTGGGAAGCGGTTTCTTTTTTACTGAAGACGGCTACATCATTACTAATGAACATGTAATCAAAAATGCTTCTTCAATTACCATAAGTCTTTCAGATGCCTCAGAATATGAAGCACAGATAATAGGAACAGATTCAGAAAATGATATTGCAGTTTTAAAAATAGATGCAGATAAGACTTTTCCTTTCCTTAGCTTTGGAGACAGTGATTCACTTAAGGTAGGACAAAAAGTTCTTGCAATAGGAAATCCTTTTGGATTTGACAGAAGTATGGTAAAGGGAATTATAAGTGGTCTGAGTCGTCCTATAAGAAATGAAAACGGCGGAATTCTGCTTGGAATGATTCAGACAGATGCTCCTGTGAATCCGGGAAACAGCGGTGGTCCTTTACTTGATACAAAAGGAAGAGTAATTGGAATAAATACTTCTATCTACAGTACAAACGGCACAAATCAGGGAATGAGTTTTGCCGTTGACGGAAATACTGCAAACCGTTCTGCTCAGGATTTGATTAAGTATTCAAAAGTTTACAGAGGCTGGATAGACATTGTTCCTGTACAGGTTTCATCATCAATTGTTGAATATGCAAACTTAAAGGTAAACCATGGTATTCTTGTTAGCCAGGTTGTTCCGTTGGGAAAGGCTGACAAAGCCGGTCTCAAAGGTGGAAAAGAACTTGTAAGATATGGTAATTCAATGATTTACATTGGAGGAGATGTAATTACCTCTATTAACGGAGTTTCTGTATCTGAATACGGAGATCTCTTTACTGCATTGGGAAATACAAGACCGGGAGACAAAGTACCTGTTGTAATAAACAGAGACGGAAAAGAAATAACGCTTAAGATAGAACTTGTAGAAAGAAATGCAGAAAATGTCGGTTGGATAAACAGATGAGTGAAGGAAAAGTTTCTTTTGATAAACTGGACTCTTCCTGGGGTGGAGAAAAAGTAACAAACATTCATGGTTCTGTAAAATGGATAGACAAGCCATTTGTTGTTCATGCCCCATTTGAAACTTCAGGTGACCAACAACAGGCCATAGATAAATTGTCTCAGGGAATTCTTGAGGGGGCCAGATATCAGACTCTTAAAGGTGTAACGGGAAGCGGAAAAACCTACACAATGGCCAAAATTATTGAAAAGATTCAAAGGCCTACTTTAATTCTCTCCCATAACAAGACCCTTGCAGCTCAACTTTACAGAGAATTCAAATCCTTCTTTCCGGAAAACAGAGTTGAGTACTTTGTATCTACATACGACTATTATCAGCCGGAGGCCTATGTTCCCGGCAAAGATTTATACATAGAAAAAGATGCCGATGTAAACCAAGAAATTGACAGAATGAGACTTAGCGCCTCATTCTCACTTATGGAAAGAAGAGATGTTATTGTTGTTGCAACAGTTTCATGTATCTTTTCCTTGGCAAATCCTGTAAGTCTCAGGGATATGACCCATGTTTTCAGACGTGGAGAGATATTTGACCACAAGACAGAACTTGAGCAATTGTCCAGAATGCAGTACGAAAGAAATGATTTTTCTCTTGTGCCAGGTTCTTTTAGGGTTCATGGGGATACAATAGAAATTTATCCGCCTTATCTTGAGACTGCTCTTAGAATTACACTTGATTGGGATACTATAGAAAGAATTCAGTGGTTTGACCCTGTCTCCGGAGAAAAACTCCAATCACAAGAGGCTCTTACACTTTATCCTGCAAAACAGTTTGTTATGCCAAGGGAACAGGTGATTGAAGCCATAGAAAGAATAAGAACAGAGATGCAGGAACAATATGAGTTCTTCATGAATACAGGAAAACCCCTTGAGGCAGAAAGAATAAAAACAAGAGTTGAATATGACCTTGAGATGCTTCAGGAAATTGGCTATTGCTCCGGAATTGAAAACTATTCAAGACCTTTGAGCAACAGATCCCCCGGAGAGCGACCAGCTGTTCTTCTTGATTATTTTCAGCCTGATTTTGTGACTTTTATAGATGAGTCTCATGTTACCTTACCTCAAATAGGGGCAATGTATGAGGGAGACCATTCAAGAAAGGCAAATCTTGTAGAATACGGCTTTAGGCTTCCGTCTGCTTTGGATAACAGACCTCTTAAATACGACGAGTTTGACAGCGTTGCAGGACAGAGAATATTTGTCAGTGCTACTCCGGGGAAGATAGAAAAAAATCTTTCAAGACAAATTGTAACTCAGGTAATCAGACCTACAGGATTACTGGATCCTGAGATTACGGTCAAACCTACAGAGGGTCAAATTGAAAATCTTTTTGGAGAAATAAAAAAATGTACCTCAAAAGGGGAAAGAGTTCTTGTCACTACACTTACAAAAAGAATGGCAGAAGATATTTCTGACTTCTTTGCTTCACGCGGAGTAAAGGTAAGGTATCTTCACTCTGAAATAGAAACAATTGAGAGAGTTGAAATACTCAGGGATTTAAGAGCCGGAAAATTTGATGTTTTGGTTGGTATCAATCTTCTGAGAGAAGGCCTGGATCTTCCTGAAGTAGCTCTTGTTGCCATTTTGGATGCAGATAAAATAGGTTTCTTGAGAAGTGCAACATCTCTTATTCAGACAATAGGAAGAGCTGCCAGGAATTCGGAAGGTCGTGTAATAATGTATGCAGATGCCATGAGTGATGCAATGAAAGAGGCAATTGAAGAAACTGCAGAAAGAAGAAGCATTCAAATGGCTTACAATAAGGAACACGGCATTACCCCAAAGACAATCAAGAAAGCTGTTGAAGATATCCTAGAAAGAGAGAAAGATGAAGCAATTGCAGACCAACAGGATGAACTAAAAATAAGAAGGAGTTCTTACAACCTTTTAGATAGTTCAAGTAGAAAAAAGTATATTAAAGAGCTTGAGTCTCAAATGCTTGAATGTGCGAAAAATCTTGAATTTGAAAAAGCTGCAGTTATTAGAGACGAGATAGAGAAAGTCAAGAATAAAGACTGGTAATTCTTTCTACAGTATAAAATAATATCAAGCATACTATTATAAGTACTGTTCCAAGTGCGCATGCCCCCTGATAGTTATAAGAGCCTATCATTCTGTATATGGCTACAGGAATTGTCTGTATATTACCGTTTCCCAAAAGTAAGGTTGAGTTAAGTTCGCCGGCACTCAGAACAAAGCAGAATAAACAAGAAGAAACAACGCTGTTGCGAATTATTGGAATTGTTATTTGTTTGTTTATCTGTTTTTCACTTGCTCCGTCAGATTTTGCCTGTTCTCTGAACACTTGTGGAATTTTAGAATAAGCAGGTTCTATGGTTTTGTATGCAAACCCTGTATTGAGTACACTGTGAACTAAAATTGTCAAAACTGCAGGAGAAATGAATCCAAGGTATTTTGAGATTGTGAAATATCCAAGTCCCAGTATGACAGAGCTTGTTGCCATAGGAAGAAGTACTGCAATGTCGCTTTTATATTTCTTTTTACAGAAACTAATTGCCATAGCTGTGCTTAAAACAGAAGAAATAATACCAATTAATAGGGTAATGACAATGGAATCTACAGGTATGTTTGCAAATGCTTTTAGAGAGAATACAGAAGGGGAGGTTCTTGTTGGTTTTGAAAAACAAGACCTTATGATAATGGAAACAACAGGTGCAAGCACAAAAAGAACACTTAATATTAGATAAAGCACAGAGAGGACGGGGTGAGAGAAATTACATTCTCTTATGCTTCCGTTTTCCTGAATATTGTTTGATTTTTGGATTTTCTTATAAATGAAAAGAACAATGCAGGCACTAAAACCTGAAATAATGGACAAAGCAGAGGCTTTTTCTGTATCAAGAAGAATTCTTCCCAGCCTGTAAATTTCTGCTTCTGCTGTTGTCAAATCAGGAGAACCCCCAAGAACTAGAATAATTGCAAATGAGGAAAAACAGTAAAGAAAAACCAATGCACAGGCACTGAGAATAGAACTTTTTAATCTTGGAAGTGTTATCTTGAAAAAGACAGAAAAGTAGGAAGCTCCATCTGTTTTTGCTGCTTCTTCCATGCTCATGTCAAGATTTTTCCAAGATGATGAAATAACACTTACTATTACTGGAAAATTGTAAAAAACATGGGCAAGCAGTACTGCTTTGAAAGAGTAAAGAATTTTTAAAGGTTTTTTAAAGAGCCTGTTTAAAAGCAATGCATTTAAATATCCGTTGTTGCCGTAAAATATAACAAATCCAAGAACCGTAAGGATAGAAGGTAAAACAAAGGGAATTTTGTATATGCTGTTTATCAATTTTTTCCCCCTAAATGAATTCTTGGTCATTATCCAAGCTCCGGGAAGACCTGCCAGTAAAGCTAGAATAGTACTTAGAGTGGCTTGTTTGACAGTGAATAAAACTATCTTCTGATAATATGGGTCTCTTATTATCTCCGTCAAAAAGGGGAGTCCTTTTAACAAAATGAGACTTATTGGAGCTAGGTAAAGTAAAAGATAGAGACCTGTCATTTTACCATAGAATCTGACCACATTTTCAGATAGGTTTCTTCTTTTTTAACAAACGATAAATCTTCTTCCAACAAGGTTGGTATAATTGCATATTCAAACTCAGGAGGGAGTACCGTTTCTTTATTTACAGGAAACATTGTATTTGCAACTGCAATTGTGCTTTGCCCCTCATCAAGGATGAAATCCATGAATAATGCTGCCTTTTCTTTGTTTTTAGAAGTCTTTAAAATACCCATGTATTCAGTTGTACTTACATGACCGTCAGAAAACTCCAATGCTTTGTATCTTGTTGTGTTGTCGTACATTGCATGGTAAACAGGGCTTGTTGTATAGCTAATGACCAAAGGTACTTCGCCTTCTGTAAAAAGCCCGTATGCAGATGACCATGAAGAAGCAATCGTGAGAGAGTTTTCTTTCATTTCTTCCCACCAAGAGAATGCTTCTTTCTCTCCAAGTGCATCAATTGTCCATTTTAAAAGACCTAGTCCTACAGAAGATGTCCTTGGGTCTATTAACACAACCTTGTCTTTATACTGCTTATTTGTAAGGGCTTTAAGACTTTTTGGTTCAGGCAGACCGCACTCAGAATCAAACATAAAGGCATAAATGCCGTAATCAAATGCCTTATAAGAATCAAACAGACTCTTGTCTATATCAGATGTGTCACTTAATCCAATTACCATATCTGCAGTACAAGAAGAACCTTCATATAGTACTTTAGAGTAGGTCTCCACGCTTCCTCCGCATCCTACCAGATTAACATCTATTCCTGTTTTCTCCTTAAAAGCTGCAACAATATCATTCCCCGGACCCCAATCTCCTGTAAACGAATCATAACAATATACTGTAAGAACATCTTCCTTCTGTGCCGAAGCAAAAACAAAGAAAGAAACAACGAGAATTAAAACTACTGAAAATATTTTTTTCATGTGCGACTCCCTACGACGGTATCAACCGATACAGGTTCAAAGGGTTTAATCTCAGACGTTATACGTCACCCCCGGACAAGAATAAAATTATGACATTTGGTTGTTTTCGTCAATTATTATTGCTATATTTTGCTTATGGTTCAGTTCTATTTTCTGACAGTGTTGTTCTTGCTTTTTTCTGCCGGATTGTTATTGGCAGACAAGTATGGGTCAACTCTGCTGTTTTTAATAAATCTAAGAGATTATTTCACTTCAATAAAAGGACTTAGAATAGTTTATTTTATTGTTGGAGTAGCGTGTGTTCTGGCAAAATGCATTTTCCCTTCAGAGCCGGGACCAAAGTTAATAGGTGACATTATTCCCATTATTGTAATTCTTCTGGACATGATTCACTTTCTGAATCATGACGAATCTTATATTTACAGGAATAATTTTAAATTGGGAATGGTTTCACTTATTGCCGGAATCATACATTTTCTGATTCCGGCTTTTGTGCTTCTTTAAAGAATTGTTCCGTTTGGAATAACAGCACCTTTCTTTATGACAATAATACCGTCATGGATACTGTAGTTTTCAAAGTCGCCTTCTTTTCTTGGAATGTCGTCTATTCCAATTCTGCAACCTTCACCAATTCTGGCGTTCATATCTATGATGGCTTTCCTTATTATAGAAGCTTTGCCTATTCCAAGATTAGGAATTCCAAGTTTAGCATTTTCTTTCTTCTGAACTTCTGTTTCATAATGAGTTGCTCCCATTACATAGACTCCGTCCAATGAAGCTCCGCTGTCAATGATTGTTCTTACACCAATAATAGAATTGACTATATAGGCATTTGTAATAATAGAACCTTCTGCAGTAAGTGAGCTGGAAATATTACAGAAATTTACCTTTGTAGCAGGAAGATGACGTCTGTGGGAATAAACAGGAGCTGTCTCGTCATAGAAATTAAACTGAGGCTTTATATTTGCAAGGTCTATGTTTGTTTCATAGAAGGCCTTTATGGTTCCAATGTCTTCCCAGAAGCCATCAAAGAGGTAAGAAGCAACACGACACTCAGAAATGAGTCCCGGAATGATTTCTTTTCCAAAGTCTGTTTTGTCATTCTTAAGAGCATCTTCCATTCTCTTTGCAGTGAAGATATAGATACCCATGGAAGCAAGGTATTCATTACTTTCATTTGCTTTGACGTTAAGAGAAGACTCTAGGTATGCTTTATTTACCTTAAAGTCTGAAATGTCTTTGTCAGGGGCAGGCTTTTCGTAGAATTTTGTAATGATACCGTCTTTATCAGTTGCCATGATTCCAAGACCTGTAGCTTCTTTTCTTGAAATTGGTTTTGCGGCAATAGTTAGCTCTGCTCCACTGCTTATATGACGTTTTAACATATCTTCCAAATCCATTCTGTACAGTTGGTCTCCGGAAAGAATAATGTAGTAATCTGCTTCCTGGTCATGGAAATGTTTTAGATTTTTTCTTACTGCGTCTGCTGTTCCTTCATACCAACTTTCACTTGAATATGTTTGTTCTGCAGAAAGAATCTGTACAAAACCATTTGAAAAAACATCAAAGTTATAAGTTTTTGCAATGTGATTATGAAGAGAAGCAGAATTAAACTGAGTAAGAAGATAAATCTGTTTAAAACCGCTGTTGATACAATTTGAAATAGGAATATCTACAAGTCTGTATTTCCCTGCAAACGGAACTGCCGGTTTTGCTCTGTCAGCTGTGAGAGGGAAGAGTCTTGTTCCTTTTCCTCCTCCTAAAATAATAGATAACACACGATTTTTTTCCATAAGCACCTCACACTATAGTTTGTATTCCATTTCTTCAGTTGTAAAGTCAAATGCGTTATTTTGTCTTAATTAATTCTTCATAAACGTCAATATATTTTGCAGCAGATGATTTCCATGAGAAATCCTGTTCCATTGCACGTTGTCTTATTTGGTCAAAATCCTGTCTAGAATATATTTCAAGTGCTTTTTTAACTTGTTTTTCTATTTCTTCTCCGGACAATTCATCAAAAAGCAATCCCGTACCGTCATTTGGATAAATGTTAAGATCTCTTATTGTGTCTGCCAGACCTCCTGTTCTTCTTGCAACAGGAAGCGTTCCGTATCTGAGAGAGTAGAGTTGGTTAAGACCGCAAGGTTCATATCTGCTTGGCATTAGGAAAAAGTCACTTCCTGCTTCTGCAAGATGGGCAGCTTTATTTGAGAACAAGATGTTTACGGAAAGGTTATCATGTCTTTGGACCATCTCACTAAGAGTGGTTTCCAAGTGTTTGTCACCTGTACCTATAATGATAAACTGCAGTCTGTTGTTATCAAGAATCTGTTCAAGTCTTTCAACCAGAGCATCAAAACCCTTTTGGCTTGCAAGTCTGCTTATCATTGCAAAAACAGGAATGCCCGGTGCAACAGGAAGGTTAAATTGCTTCTGAAGCTGTTCTTTGAGTTTTGCCTTTCCTGTAAAATCTTTTGAAGAAAAGTGATAATCAATTAATTTATCACATTCAGGATTCCATTCTTCTACATCTATTCCGTTTACAATACCGCAAAGGTGGTTTTTCCTTGCAACAAGAATGTTTTCAAGTCCGCATCCTTGATCCTGAGTTTGAATTTCCAAGGCGTATGTTGGACTTACTGTTGTAATGTAATCAGAGAAAACAAGACCGCTTTGCATCATGTTTACCTGACCGTTTGAAAAAAACTTTTCACTTGGACAGACATTGCTGAACATGAAATCCATTCTTGGAAAAGTTCCCTGATAAGCAAGATTATGTATAGTGAAGACTGTTTTTGTGTTTTTGAAAACAGGGTCATTGAGTTCTTTCATAAAGTAAGGAACAAGACCGGAAGTCCAGTCATGGCAATGAATTATATCTGCAATCCAGTTTTGGGTCCTGCAATATTCAAGAGCTGCTTTTGAAAGAATGGTGAACCTGGAAAAATTGTCAGAATAAGGCTCAAAACTTGTATCTCCGTAAATTCCGAGTCTCTCATTAAAATAAGGATGACAGACAAAAAGATATGTGCATCCTTTTACTGTTTTCTTTCTGATTTCTACATGCTCTACAGAGGCAAGCATGGAAATTTTTAAAGTGCAGACATATTCTCCTGATTCAGAAACCAGTGTGTTATATGAAGGAACAAATACTCTTGCGTCATGTCCCAGACTTACCAACTGAGGAGTTAAAGCTCCTACAACGTCTGCAAGTCCTCCTGATTTGGAAAAAGGAACAGACTCACTTGAAACCATTAAAATCTTCATGGTTTTATTATCTTCTACAAAGAGTAATTTTTCAAGTTTGACCAGTCTATATATTCGTTTGCATAATGGGCTGCGACTGCTCCGTCAGAAGCTGCTGTAACAATTTGCCTGAAAGGAGTATTTCTTACGTCTCCGGCTGCAAATATGCCCTTTACAGATGTCATCATTTCTGCATCTGTAACTATAAATCCCTGTTCATCTTTTTCTACAAAAGGAACAAGTTGTGACTGAGGAGTATTTCCTACAAAAACAAATACTGCATCAAAAGAGTGTTCTGTAATCTCACCGGTTGCTTTGTCTTTGATTGTAACTGAGCTTACTTTGTTTGATTCTGCGTTAATTGAGAGTATTTCTGCATTCATTATTGTGTTAATGCCTGCAGCTTTCATCTTATCTACAACAGCTGCCTGAGCTCTGAATTGGTCACGTCTGTGACATATTGTTACGTGTTCAGAGAGTTTTCTGAGATAAATTGCTTCTTGACAGGCACTGTCTCCACCCCCGCAAACAAGTATGTTCTTCCCTTTGAAAAAAGGTCCATCACAGGTTGCGCAATAACTTACACCGTGACCTGTAAGTTCTTTTTCTCCCGGAACACCAAGCATTCTGTGTTTTGCACCGGTTGCAATGACAACACAGGCACATTTCAATACTTTGGAAGAAGTTGTTACTTCAAAGAGTCCTTCCTGCTTTTTTTCTATAGAAAGTACGCTGTCATAAACAAAGTTGCATCCGAATTCAGTTGCTTGAGCTTCAAACTTGGCTCCAAGTTCATAGCCTGAGATTTTTTCCAGTCCAGGATAATTTTCTATCTCATCTATAATCATTGTTTGTCCGCCGCATGCCATTTCTTCTACAATTGCAGTTTTTCTTCCTGCTCTTGCTGAATACTGTCCGCAAGACAGCCCTGCAGGACCTCCGCCAATGATAATTACTTCGTAGTCAAGTTCCATTGTTTACTCCGTTTTGTTTTTCTTTTCTTCCAAGGCTATTTCTGCATCACTTTTTCTGAGATATGCAGGTCCCTGACCTATATCATCTGCACCTTTTTTCAAAAGTTGTTCTTTTGCAAGTTCTATAAGACTGTGGGCAACAGTTTTTTCATTCCAATTGTCCTGGCTTACTGCTTTATCTTTATAACGTTGAGCCAGTATTCCGCTGAAAGCTTCACAGTCAGGGCCTGTGACAAAAACAGAAGAAGAATTTGACAGGACACTGTCCAAATCTGTTTCTGTTCCGTCTGTATCAGGCATAATTCTAATAAGTCCGGATTCCACCGGTTTAAATGCTGCAAGGTACCATCTTTGTTTTTTTGCATCCAGAACGCTTACTATTGTACTTTCTGTTTGCCCCAGACAGGTATGTGCAAAAACTTCCAGGGTAGATACAGATACAAGCGGTTTATCAAGTCCGTATGCAAGACCTTTGAGACAGGACATTCCAATTCTGAGTCCCGTGAATGACCCAGGACCTCTGGTGCATGCAAGAAGGTCAATATCGTTTAAACTTATTCCCGCTTCTTTGCAAACTGAAATAATTTCAGGCATTATCCTTTCTGAATGTTGGCTTGAGATATTCTTTATTGTGTGAAGTTCAAATGCTGTGTCTGTCTGAAGAGCCACAGTAAGTGCTGAGAAAGATGTATCTACTGCAAGTGTGTTCATCTTGTTTCTATCTCCACTGTTCTTGTTTGATTGGGATTTACTTTAATATTAATAAAAATTGTTTTTTCCGGAAGCATTTCATTAATTACTTCTGACCATTCAATGAGGCAAAGACCGTTGCTGTATAACAAATCTTCTCCGCCAATCATTATAAAATCTTCTTCACTTGTAATGCGGTAGAGATCCATATGGTACATTGGCATAGAGCCTTCATATTCCTGAACCAAGGTAAAGGTAGGGGAGACTATGGCTTCTGTTATTCCAAGTTGTCTTGCTGCTCCTCTTGCAAATACAGTTTTCCCCGCACCAAGACTTCCTCTCAGTGAAATTACACTGCCGGGTTTGCAAGTTGAGGCAATCTTTGCACCAAGTTGTTCCATTTCTTCTACGGTCTTACAGACCAAGGTTTCTTTGTTCATATTTCCTCGTGATGTTCATGTTCATGCTGATGAAGTTCTTCAAATTGTTCATCTGTATAGATTTCCTCAGAGATTACATCTCCAAACTTTTCACCTGTACGGTTTGTATACTCTTCCATTAGATATGTAAGTTCAGGGTCATTACTGTCTATTGCCCTTGCTTTTTCTATCATTTCCTTTGCTTGAGAGAGTTCATTATCCTGCATGTGCAGAAAAGCAAGATTTGTAAGGTAAACTGTGTTTTCTTCATCTAAATCTATGGCAATTTGAAGATAGCTTTTTGCAAGTTCTCCATCTCCGTTTTTCTTTGCACACAAACTTAGTTCATTGTAGACTTCTGCATTTGTGCTATCCAGTTTAAGACTTTCCAAAAGGTCGTTCTGGGCTTCTGTAAAGTGTTCAAGTGTTCTGTAAGCCCATCCTCTTATGAAAAAAGCTTCCCAACATGGTTTATTGTTTTTGAGATAAGTATTTATGACTTCAATAGCTTCATCACTCAGTCCCATCATGACTTTGTCGTATGCATAAATAATCTGGTCATTGCTAGAAATCATTTCTTCCATTTTTGAGAGAGATTTTTCTGCATCTTTTTTTTCTTTTCCTACAGGGGCAAGTTCACAAAACTTTTCCAAAGCTTCTTTTGCACTTTCTACGTTTCCGTGTCTCATATGAAAAGCGGAAATTTCACTGTAAACAGGAGCATAAGTAGGGTACTTTTCTTTGCACTGCTGAAGTATATCAAGAATTTTATCATCATAAAAATCTGCTTTTACATCTTCTTTTTTTGAATGAAAATCTACTGTCATCTGTGCATAAAGAACTGCCAGGTTTACATAGCTTTCCGGAGCTTCTGACAAATGATTGACCGTAAGCATTAGTTCCAGAGCAAAATCGTATTCCTTCTTTTGGCTTTTTGCTATTGCAGCAAGGTTTAATTCTTTTACTGCATCCGGCTGCATCTGAAGAAGTACTTGTTTGTAGTAGTCTAGGTTTTTGTTTTTTTCATCATAGGCTACTACTTTAATTAAGCCTGCAATTACTGAGTTTATGTCCAAATCCTGAGCGGTCTGTCCATCTGCAAAAAAAACAGGAACCGGTATATCATTTCTGAGAACCATTTCACCTATTTTTCTATCTTTTGGAAGTGTTATGAATTTAACGTCGTTGAGTTTTGTGTTCATAATGCTAATAGTAATACATTATTTAAAAAAGTTTAAGGCATCAGAGCAACTTTCAAAACTAAGCTTTGTGAAGAATGAATTTGGATTTGCGAGGAGAAAATCATTTTTGATAATTTTAGTAATACTTTGTGTATTATGAAATTACCAAAAATGCGTTTTATACCGCAAAGGCATGTTCAAGATTTATGAAGGAGTTTTGAAATTTGCTCATAAGAACTCTATTCTCATTCCCATTGTCTCTCCTTTTTTGAGCATGGTCTCAAGAAGAGAGAAGGTGAGATATACATCTGCAAGTGCTCTGTGTTTTTGGCTGTCTGCAATTCCAAGAAAACGGCAAAGATTTATGAGACTGTAACTTCTTTGTCCGCAATATAGTGCTTTTGCCATGGTTATTGTATCCAAAGTATCGAACTTTTGCATTGTTTTATAACCTAATTCATTGCACAAAAAAGACATATCAAATTTTATATTGTGCCCTACAATGACATCTTCTCCAAGAAAATCCAGTATTTCTTCTTTATTTTCCGTTATAAGGGGTTTATCCCATACCATGTCATTGGAAATCCCGTTTACAGCAGATGCACCCGGACTGATTGGTTTCTGAGGATTGAATAATTGTGAATACTCTGCCACAACTTTATGATTTCTTACTCTTACCATAGACAGTTCAACAATTCTGTCAGAAGAAGGGTAGAGCCCGGTTGTTTCTGTATCAAGAACAATATAATTTTCAAACATAGGCATAAAAAAAAGGTTGAAGTGTGAGCCGACTATCTCTTGAGCCATTTGGTTCAAGGAGACTCCCAGTTAAGCAACAGATTCTGTTCCCTTGCAAACCTTCAAAGAAGGCGGGAGCAATTCACTGTCTCTATGCCGTAGTCGTTTCTATAAGTTTGAGCAAGAGAATTTCGCTTGCACACAACAACCTGACTAAAGAATATATCATCTTGCAATAACCTTGCAAGTTTTATCTTATTCTTGTTTGTTCCTGTACTTTTCTCAGATAATCTTTTTCATCCAATAAGGCTGATATTCCACATAACCTGAATTTGTAAATAATTCTTTTGCAAAAGAAGGCATATCAGTAAGATGGGCAGTTATTTCCCTTACACAAGAAGAAGAAAGAAAATCTTCACATTTTGCAAGCAAAGCACTGTAGATTGCTTCACTGTCAGCTACCGGTTTTACAAAAAATCTGTGAAGTTTAACCAAAGATGAATTAAGTCTGTTAAATCCCAAACATCCTATTACTCTTTCATTGTCATCCAAAGCAAGCCAGAACATATCTCCTTCATCCAGATAATTTGCCCTTATATCCAAAAGATCATTGTTAAGTCTTGGAATCTGTCCCATTGCATCTTTTGCAGAAAGAACCATGAATATCATGTCGTCTCTGTATTTATCTTCAAATTCTATTACTTTCATATAAAACCTCTTATGTAAAAAAGTATCCTTCTATTGGTTCAAATACAAGTTCAATTTGTTTTGACAACAGGCAAATCCCATTCAAACTTTGCAGCAAGACATCTTATTACAAATATGAGAAAGAAACCCGTTACTATGGAAAGTGTGGCATCCATTGTTTTAAACATAATAGAAGCAATGATAGCCCCTGCCATTGAAGCCAAAGCGTAAATATGTTTTACAAAGACTTCAGGCAATTTTCCTAAAGTAATATCTCTTATGATTCCTCCGCCTATTCCGGTAAGGACTCCCATGAAAACTGCAATGAAACCGGAAGCTTCCGGCAGTGTGTTATATGCTGTAAGCATTCCTCCCATTGTAAATGATGCAAGTCCCAATGTGTCAAAAATGAATATGACTATTTCATATATCTCAAGAGCTTCCTTGTTGTTTGTTTTACTGCTTCCGAAATGAAAATACATGATAAAAAACACAGTACTTGCACAGATACATGTGACGGCAATATAGGCAGTTTTTGTAAGCATAACAGGTGGAGTGTTTCCCAACATCAGGTCTCTTATACATCCGCCTCCAACAGAATTCATTATCGCAACAATGTTTACACCAAAGAGATCAAGACCTTTTCTGATTGCCATGATTGCACCTGTAAGAGAAAATGCAACTATTCCTATAATGTCTATAACAAATAAAATTTTTTCACTGCCCATAAAACATCAACGAGAAACATATTAGTGTTTTTGATATTTGCTTTCAATCTTTTGTTTTCATAGGTCGGATTTGTGGGTATTATTAGTAGAAGGAGTCTCAAATGAATTACGATTTGGAAAGACGTGAGGCACTTGATGCCGGAGAAAGAGCTTTATTAGCTCTCAGAGAAGCAAAAAATCAACTTGAAAGTGCCAAGAGTTGGGGTTTTTGGGATATTTTGGGAGGTGGGAGTTTTATTTCCTTCATAAAGCATTCTAAAATATACAAGGCAAAAACGGCGCTTCAAGAAGCAAGATTCAGGCTTGAGCAGTTCTCAAACGAATTGAAGGATATTTCTGTTAACTTAAACATAGATATAGGAGCTTTCCTTACCTATTTTGACCTCTTTGATAATTTCCTTGCAGATATTATGGTTCAATCTCGTTTAAGGGAAGCTGTAGGAAAAGTTGATTACGCCATTTCTCAAGTAGAGGCAGTATTAACAAGAATAAGATAATCAGAGAGAGTACATAGATGACTAAATCTGTTTCTGATGTTATCTTTGTGTTATGAAGATTATTGAGTGTTCGGATTCATTTTTGCCAATAGTTGACGGTGTTGGAAGAGTTGTCCAAGCTTATGCAGAGACTCTTGCTCACAGAAATAATGAAGTTTATGTTGTTACTCCTTCAGATGATACAGGGTACAGGGGCGGGCTTGCTTATGAACTGCTGGATTATACCTCAATAAGAGTTTCCAAAAGGTTGCCGTGGAAAATAGGACTTGAACAACTTGATTCTCATTTTCAGGAAAGAATCAAGTTTGTTAATCCACAAATAATTCATGTTCATAGTCCTGGATTTGCAGGTTTTCTGGGATTGCTCCTGGCAAAGAAAAAGCATGTTCCTGTAGTGGGAAGTTTTCATTCCAAATATTATGACGACATTTTAAAGATTACTCACAGCAAAGCTTTGGCAAGAATTTCAAGCAATATTATTGCAGATTTCTATGAAAAATGTGATGAAGTTTGGGCTGTTTCTGAGAATGCAAGGGATACTTTAAAATCCTACGGATACAAAGGACAAGTGGTTATTATGCCAAACGGTACAGTCAGAAGAGCCCTTCATTCAGAAATGGTAGATGATGTTGCAAAACAATATGGAATAAACAAAGACGGAGTAGTCTTTTTGTTTGTAGGTCAGCTCAATTGGAAAAAGAACATCAAAAGAATATTGGAATCCTGCGCTCTTCTTAAGAAAAAGGGATTGAATTTTCAGCTTGTGTTAGCAGGTCAAGGACCTGACAGAAAAGAAATTGAGAGGGAAGGAAAAAAACTTGGAATTGGAAATGAGATGATTTTTACAGGTCATCTTTCTGACTCTTCTGTGCTTGACTGTTTGTATCACATAGCTACGCTGTTTCTTTTTCCGTCAATTTATGACAATGCTCCTATGGTACTTAGGGAAGCCGCCTGTATGAAGACCCCTGGATTGCTAATTAGGGGTTCAAGTTCTGCAGAAGTAATAAAAGACATGGAAAACGGGTTGTTATGCAATGATGACAACGAAGATTTTTGCCAAGTTGTAATGAATTTCCTTAATTTGGCAAAAGAAGACCGCCAAAAGATTGGTGAAAATGCTTTTAATACTATTCCTATTCCTTGGGACGGGGAACTTATGGACAGAATTGAGAGCAGGTATCAGACTATAATTGACAAGTACAATTCGGAAAACAAAAAAAGATAAAATGGTTTATGTAGCCTTTACCGTTATGTTAAAGCTTTCTGCATCATCAATATAAATATCAGGCATATAAGTGTCTGCAAATTTTCCCATATTTATGCCTATTTCCATGTAAGGGCTTGTGCCTCCGTAGTAAATAACAGGTTGTCCTTTTGGAACATAGCCAAAACTCTTGTGATAAGTAATATTTTTATCAAATAAAACTTTTCCGTTATGACTGATGACTACGTTTACAATATCTCCGTGCTTAAAACCGGCATTGTCAATTGCTTTTGCATCTATATTGGTTGTAGGTGAGCCAAACTGCTTTAGGCATCCCAAGAAAATTCCCTTTGTTATACCTTTTTCAGAGAAGCACTGCTCAATGGAGTATCGTACTATATCTTTTACAGGATATTCAGGTCCAACTCCTTCAAAATCAATGATACCGGAGGCAAGACGTCCTGCTGTATATGCATAAACATCTCTTCCGTGGAAAGTAGATGATTTCTCAGAGCCTGGAAGTCTGTTTACAGTTTCATCTATTTGTCTGACCTGTTTTATCTTGTCAAAAACAGCTGTAAGTGTTCCGTTGTCAGGGGTTACAATAAAACTGCCGTTTTCAAGTAATGCTACACATGATTTTCTTGAGGTTCCCACTCCCGGATCTACTACAGAAACAAACACGGTTCCTTCTTTCCAGTAAGGAATGGTATCAGAAAGCAAGTTTGATACTTGTTTTATGTCAAAAGGTTTAATTTCATGGTTAAGATCAAAAACAGATAAGCTCTGATCTATCTTTCTTATTACTCCGGTCATAGAGGCTGCAAAGCCGGTGGAGAGACCAAAATCTGTTGTAAGGACAATATCACTTTTAAATTCTTTCATAGATTCATGATAACGCAAAAGACAAATAATTTGAATTATGCAAATGTTTACAATCAGTAATAATTGTCCGTACTGAACGGACAGATATTCGTATATCTTGAACAGTTTCTAAAAATTTATATAATAAAGTTCAAAACGTATTAAGGAGATGGTTCATGAAAAAATTCTTTATTGCAGTTATGATTCTATGCTGCATTTTTACAAGTTGCTCGAATAAGGGCTCTGAAGATGTAATTAAGATTGGTGTTTTTGAGCCGCAGTCAGGCGATAACGGAGCCGGCGGAAAGCAGGAAGTGATTGGTGTTGAATATGCAAACAGCATCCGTCCTACAGTTACAATTGACGGAAAGGAGTACAAGGTTGTTCTTGATATTCAGGATAACCAGAGTTCCACAGATAAAGCAGTTTCTGCAGCTCAGCAGCTCATTGCAGATAAGTGTGTAGTTGTGCTCGGTTCATACGGTTCTGGAGTTTCAATAGCAGCAGGTTCATATTTCAAAGATGCAAAGGTTCCTGCAATAGGTATTTCATGTACCAATGCAGCTGTCACAGCAGGAAACGAGTACTACTTCAGAACATGTTTCCTCGATCCGTTCCAGGGTTCCGTAATGGCCAACTTTGCAATGGATGAATGCAAGGCAAAGAAAGCTTATGTTCTTTCAATGCTCGGAGATGACTACACAGTAGGTCTTGCAAAGAACTTTGTAATGGCATTCAAGGCTTTGGGCGGAACAGTAGTTGCAGATGAAACATTCGTAGAAGGAACTTCAGACTTTTCAAGTTACCTCCAGAATGCAATAGATATGGGTGCAGATGTTATCTTTGCTCCAAGTGCTACAACCTATGCCGCACTTATAATCAAGCAGGCTGCCACAAAGGGTCTTGAGATTCCTATCCTTGCAGGTGATACATGGGAATCTTCTGTTATAAGCGATGCTCAGAACGGAACGAATATCAAGGTATACTGCTCAACATTCTTTGATGAAAATGATGACAGCGGTGTTGCTAAAGAATTCGTTACAGGCTTCAAGAACTATATCAACAGCAATGCAACAGCCAAAACAAACAACGGCGGCAACGATATTGTTGCAGCAGTATCTGCACTTGGATTTGATGCTTACAATCTCGCATGTGATGTCATTGAGAAGGCCGGCTCAACAGACGGTGAAACTCTTAGAAAGACATTGGTTGATTTCAGCGGTGACAACTTCGTAACAGGATCTCTTTCATTTGATGAAAACGGTGATGCCAAGAAAGATACTGCATACATCAAGCAGGCAGTAAACGGCGGTTTCTCATTCGTAAAAGTCCAGAAAGCAAAGTAATCTGTTATGGCTTTCATTCTGAAATGGTTTCCGTATTTGCTGTCAGGAATATCCGTTGGCGGTCAGTATGCACTGATTGCCATCGGGTATACGATGGTTTACGGTATTTTAAGACTTATTAATTTTGCCCACGGTGATATATTCATGGCTTCCGGAATAATGGTTATTTATCTAATGACCATACTTCCAAAAGTCCCGGCTCTTGTCGCAGTCGTTTTTCTTACCGTTTTGCTCGGTTTCTTGGTTGAGCGTGTTGCATACAAACCGTTGAGACAGGCTCCGAGAATGTCAGTAATGATTTCTGCAATAGGAGTCAGTTATCTTATTCAGAATACTGTGGCTTATCTTACAGGCGGTCTTACAAAGCAGTTTCCGGAATTGCCGTGGATATCTGATACAATTACCATCCTGGGGGCAAGTACTAAGCGTGTTACCCTGATCACTCCTGTACTCACTATTGTTCTTGTGGTTCTTCTTGTTTTGTTGATTAACCACACAAAGGTAGGTATGGGAATGAGGGCTGTTTCAAAAGACTTTGAGACAAGTCTTCTAATGGGTATTAAAATCAACAAAGTCATTTCCATGACTTTCGTGATAGGTTCGTTTTTGGCTGCTGTAGGTTCAATTCTGTATTTTACTAATTATACGGGTGTTACTTACACATCAGGTTCAATGCCGGGGCTCAAGGCATTTGTTGCAGCGGTATTCGGTGGAATAGGCTCTATTCCAGGTGCAGTTGTGGGTGCGTTTATTATCGGTATATGTGAAACATTGCTCAAGGGAATGGGACTTACCGCTTTCTCTGATGCATTTACCTTTGCACTTCTTATTATTGTACTTGTTGTAAGACCAACGGGTCTTTTCGGCGAGAAACTTAACGAAAAAGTTTGAGGCAGCGTATGAAGAAAAAAAATCTTACATCTTTGTATTGTATTGTTGCCTTATATGCGGTGGTAATCATCCTGGATAACATTCCGGGAGTTCCTCCAATGCTTCTTACTGTTCTTAAGAAAGGTGTAATTTACTCCCTTGTTGCTGTGTCAATGAACCTCCTGAATGGTTTTACAGGCTTATTCTCACTTGGACAGGCCGGATTTATGTTATTAGGTGCATACAGCTTTGCTGCACTTAATATTGCATCAGGGTCCAAAGCTATAGTGTATCAGTACTACAGTCCGGTGATTAATTTTTCGATAACAGAGTCGCTTACCGGGGCTTTGGGTATAGCAGGAACAATACTGGGTGTTACCATATCACTTCTTATTGCCGGTGCAGTTGCTGCTTTGATTGCATATCTTATAGGACTTCCTGTTCTTAAGCTTAAGAGCGATTATCTTGCCATAGCCACATTGGGTTTCGCAGAGATTGTAAGGGCTCTTGTGCAGCTTGAGGCTCTGGCCCCTGTTACAAACGGTTCACAGTTGCTGAGAGGATTCCCGTATTTCAGAGGAATTACTGTGCCGTTCATTATTGTTGGAATCTGCATTGCACTTATTGTCCTTATCATCAATTCCACATACGGAAGAGCTTTCAAGGCAATAAGAGATGATGAGATAGCAGCGGAGTCAATGGGTATAAATCTGAGTTATCACAAGCGTCTTGCCTTTGTAATCAGTTCGTTCTTTGCCGGAATATCAGGGGCTCTTCTTGCTATGTATCAGACAACTGTTCAGGCAAACACTTTCAAAAGTGCAATGACCTATGAAATACTTCTTATTGTCGTAATTGGAGGTATAGGATCTGTTTCCGGTTCATGTATAGGTTCATTCTTGTTTATTGCATGTTCGGAATGGTGGTTGCGCTTCCTTGACAACAGTAATAACAATCTTTTTGGTCTGAATGTTCTCAGAAGCGGATTCAGAATGGTTGTCTTCAGTATTCTGATTATGATTATGGTATTGTTCTTCCGCCGGGGAATAATGGGGGAAGAAGAACTTAAACCGGATATGATTATTCAGAAGATTAAAGGCTTGTTTTCAAAGAAGAGGAGGGTTGTAAATGAGTAAGAACATTCTCCATCTTCAGAATATTACGATGCAGTTCGGTGGTGTAGTTGCTGTTGACAATCTGTGCCTCGATGTAAATGAAAACGAAATAGTTGCTTTAATCGGTCCTAACGGGGCAGGTAAAACAACGGCATTTAATACTATTACCGGTGTCTACGAGCCCACAAACGGTGAAATATCGTTTAACGGAACACCTATAATCCGCAATCATCCGCAGGGAAAGATGAAGAAGAATTTCAAAGGTGAAGCCGGTGACAAATTCCTTGGAAAAGTACTCAATCCGACTCCGGATAAAGTTACTGAATTGGGTCTGGCTCGAACCTTCCAGAATATCAGACTCTGGAAAACGCAGAGTGTTTTCGACAATGTTCTCATTGCAAAACACATGCTAAGAACAAGTAATCTTTTTACGGCAATGTTCCGTCTTAATAGGGCAGAGGAAAGGGCTCAGAGAGAAGAAGTTCTTGAGCTTCTTAAGATTGTAGGTCTGGACGATGTCAAAGATGAAAAGGCTTCAGCACTTCCTTACGGAAAACAGAGACGTCTGGAAATAGCAAGAGCTCTTGCAACAGAGCCTAAGTTGCTTCTTCTTGATGAACCGGCAGCAGGTATGAATCCGCAGGAGACAGAGGAGCTTACCGCATTCATTTCAAGAATAAGAAAGGAGTTTAATGTTACAATTCTCCTGATTGAACACCATATGAATCTTGTTATGGATATATCTGACAGAATATATGTAATTGATTTCGGAAAGCTTATTGCAAGCGGTACTCCGCATGAAATACAGAACAACAAGAAGGTAATTGATGCTTACCTGGGAGTAGAAGAAGATGCTTAAGATAGAAAATCTTTTTGTTTCTTATGGCGGTATCAAAGCTCTCAACGGGATTTTCATGGAAGTCCCCGAAGGCAAGATTGTTACCATGATAGGTGCTAACGGAGCAGGTAAGAGTACAACTCTGAGAACTGTGTCAGGCTTGGTTGCAGCTGATTCAGGGTCAATTTCATACGATGGCAAAGAGCTGTTGGGAATGCCTATTAACAAAATTCTTGAAAGCGGTATTGCCCTTGTTCCTGAAGGGAGACATGTGTTTCCGAATCTTACGGTTCTTGAAAATCTTAAGTGTGGTGCATATTTAAGGAAAGATAAGTCTGGAATTGAAAAAGATCTTGAATGGGTATATTCGTTATTCCCACGTTTGAAGGAACGTAGTTGGCAAAGCGCAGGTACTCTTTCAGGCGGTGAACAGCAGATGCTTGCAGTTGGACGTGGTCTTATGTCTCGTCCTAAGCTTATGATGCTAGATGAACCGTCTCTTGGTCTTGCTCCGTTTTTAGTTCAGGATATTTTTGCAATTATAAGGGAAATTAACAGTCAGGGTGTTACGATTCTTCTCATTGAGCAGAATGCAAACATGGCACTTAAAGTTGCAGATTATGCTTATGTTCTTGAAACAGGAAACATTACTATGAGTGGAACAGGGAAGGATCTTCTCGAAGATTCCAGAGTTAAGGAAGCATATTTGGGGAAAAGCAAGTAACAGTTGCATTCTTCAAAACAATATCAGGGCAGCCGGAAGGGCTGCTCTTTTGATTGTATTTCCGGTCAATGCGATAGAATTGATGCAGTTATTCATCTTTGTGGGAAATATGATATGAATTCTCTGGTTGAGATTGCCTTTAATATTGTTTTGTTTCTTGAGACTGTTAATTACTTCTCTGATTACAGGTTTTTCATATTCATTTCCCGGATACATTTTCATGCCGATAGGTATCTGATTTGCATCAAGTAAAAGTCCAAGTCCTACGATAGGTGCTTTCCTGTTTTCTTTGGATGGTCCGTTTCTTCTGAAATCATCTTCTCTAAAAGAAAAAACCTACATTTTTGTAGGCTTAAATGATGATTTTATTATGTTTCCGGATTTTTCAGGTTCTAAACTTTATGGTGTTAACTTCTAAAGACGGGTTTCATTTACACCGGCGGTGCTCATGAGGTGCAAACTCTCAATTGTCTTTTATTTGACAGTTCAAGCTGTAACCCGCTTGACTTTAATGCAAGTTATAAAGTACTCTGTTAAACCCTTGTAAACATACAAATGTCACATCATATGATGCTGTTGCTCCGACATGTACGGAAAACGGTCGCATTTGTAACTTACACCCGTTATTAATGAAGCATGTTTAAGT
Organism: Sphaerochaetaceae bacterium; assembly: GCA_045616225.1. Taxonomy (GTDB): domain Bacteria; phylum Spirochaetota; class Spirochaetia; order Sphaerochaetales; family Sphaerochaetaceae; genus JAZLGI01. The sequence continues at coordinate 5,513 of JAZLGI010000052.1, read as the reverse complement.
TTTTGGTTAAAAAGAGTTTTTTTGATCTTTGGGATAACTTACTGTATTGTTTTCTTTACAATATAGTTTTTATGGGGACTGTGGCTGTTTATCTCTTTGTGATTAAACTTACACAAAACGGCCCGGTTTCTGTGTTCTTTGTCATTACGGCTGTTTTCTTGTTTGCTTTCTGCTTCCTGATTTTCGGTTTTACGGGAGTTGCAACAAAATGGAGCAAATATGAGCACAGTCCTTTTTTTGAATTCTTTTCTTTTGGAATCAGGAAAGCAGGGCACTTGGTACTTTTTTATATCTTGACTGCTTTTCTGTTTTTCTCTTCTATTGTGATTATTCCTTATTACCTTTCTCTTCATAACTATTTGGGGATTGTGCTTGCTGTCGTTCTTTTCTGGATATGCATTTTTCTCGGTTTGACACTCATGTACTATCCTGCTTTGACTTACAAGAACAACATTGGCGTCTTTGCAACTTTTAAAAGAGCAATGATGTTTTTTGCTGATAACAAGGCATTCTCATTTGGGACTGCCTTACTTGGAGTTCTTGTTTTTCTTGTTTCGGCCTTGTCTTTCTTTATGATTCCGGGGTTTGTAGGGCTTTTTCTTCTTCTGGCAGACTCGTGCAAGCTTATTGATATAAGGTATGACTATGCTAAGACCAAAAGAATTTCCCGCAAGGATATTGATGTAAGAGATATGTTCCTGAACGAAGATGCGGATGTGGGGAAGAGGTCTATCAGAAACTTTTTTTCTCCGTGGAAAAATAACGATTGAATTATCCCACTTATTATGTGGTATAATATATAGGTTGGCTTTGAAGCCAATTATTAATATCAAGGAGAACCAATAATGAAGAAAATTGTTATTGCAATGCTTTTGGTGCTTGCTCTTCTTGCTCCTGTTTTTGCAAACGGTGCAGCAGAAGTTGCAAAAGATCAGCCTATCACAATTGAGTTCTGGACACACGAAGATGCAGCCAGACAGGCTCTTGAGGAAAAGTGGATTGCTGAATTCACACAGCAGCATCCTAATGTAACAGTCAATGTTACAAGACAGAGTGCAGAAAAGCTCCGTGAACTTATTCAGACAGCTTACGCAGCAGGTGAAGGTCCTACAATGTGGAACCTCCCGATTGAGAATGCACATCAGTACATTGAAGAAGGTCTTGTAGCTCCTGTTGATTACAAGACAGTAGGCTTCAAGGATGCAAAAGACACACTTGCAAAGTATGCAGACGGCATGATTGACGCTGTTTATTATGACGGTGATCTTTACGGTCTTCCACTTGAGCTCACAAACTGGTCTATCTTCATTAACAAGAAGGTATTCCGTGATGCCGGTCTTGATCCTGAAAAGGATTACCCAAAGACATGGGAAGACATGGTAGAAGTTTCCAAGAAGATTGTTAAGAGAGATGGAGACATCATTGTCAGACGTGGTTTTGACTTCAGATATTCTTATTCTCTTACATACTTTGTTCCAATGGTTGAGCAGCTTGGCGGTGAACTTTCTGCAGAAAAGGGTTGTGTAAATGAAGAAGCTTGGATTAAGGCTCTTACATTCATGCAGAACTGGGGACCAAGCGGAGAGAACCTCGGAAATCCTACTCTCACAGCAGCAAGAAAGCTTTTCAACAAGGATAACGGAGATATCGCAATGGCTAACACAGGTCTCTACCAGGAAGCCAGAATCAATTCAGATAACCCGGATTTCTACAACAGCGGAGAGTGGATGGTTGTTCCATATCCTGTTTTCAAAGATGCAGTCAAGAATGTTGCAGGATGTTACTACGGACACTACTACATGGTTAACTCAGAAGCCACAACTGCAGAGCAGAAGATGGCTTGGGAACTTATCAAGTACTTCCTCCTCACAGAGGGACACGCAGAGCAGTATCTTACAGAAGTTGGACTTATCCAGCCTCTTAAGACTCTCATGAATTCAGATACTTATAAGTCAATGCCTTACTCACAGGTCTTCAGTGATGACTTTGCAAGATCACACATTCTTTACTACGGAAAGAATGCTGCAGGTGTTCAGACAGCTATTGATACAGCTATTAAGAATGTCATGCTCCAGGGAATTAGTCCTAAGGAAGCATACAAGACAATGCAGGAAGCCGTTCTTGAGTTTATCAACGACTAATCGTATTTTGAGCAACAGGTTGTTTTCTGCAACCTGTTGCTTTCTTATTTTTTAGATATTAAACTTATGAAAACAAAAAACGTAAAACAGTACAGCATTGAAAAGCAACAGTCCAGGTGGGGATTTGCCTTTACTATTCCCTGTCTGTTGTTTTTTGCTGTTTTCAGTTTTTATCCGATTATCAATGCTTTTGTAACCAGCCTTACCAACAGAAAGGCAATCGGAAGAAATTGGAAGTATGTGGGACTTGAAAACTACATTTATCTTTTTACAAAAAATAATGGTGGTTTCTCTCTTTTAAATTCTCTTAAAGCAACGGCAATTTTTACTCTTGGTTGTTTTGTTCCAATGGTAATTGTCTCGCTGCTTTTGGCAGTTTTGATTATGCAGCTCAGAAAAGACGGGCACAGAAAGTTCTTTGAGCTTTCTTTTTATACACCGGCTGTTTTATCTTCTGTAGTTGCTGCAACAATTTGGATGATAATGTTCCAGCCAACCGGACTTGTCAACCAGCTGTCAAATACTATTATGGGAACATCAGGAAGGGATTATCAATGGCTTACGAAGGACGGAATGCTCCGTGCTGCCACCATTGTAGTCTACTTCTGGAAATATATAGGTTATTTTACTATTCTGTTTATTACAGGGCTTGCTTCTATTCCGCCTACATTATATGAAGCCGCCATTGTTGACGGTTCTTCAAGATGGCATACATTCTGGCACATAACACTGCCTCTTTTAAAGCCTACTATTGTCCTTGTTTCTATCATGGCAATGCTTCAGTGCTTAAAGACTTTCAGTACGCAGTATATGTTCTTCAGAGGCGGTACGGCACGTGAGCCTATTGATGTAATTACAATGAACATCTATTACACAGGTGTAGGAAACGGTTATCTTGGAAGAGCTTGTGCTATGTCCATAATTCTTTTCCTGATTATGCTTGTTTTCACATATCTTCAGTTCTCAATCCAAAAGGGTGGAGACGATGTTGAATATTAAGGAGGTATGAGAAATGAATAATCAGTATGTCGGAAAAATCAGAACAGGAGAGGTCGTAACCTACATTATTCTTGGAATAGTATTGCTTTTTACCGTTGTTCCTTTGATTTTCATGCTTTGTGCCTCTTTCATGGATGCCAAGCAGATTATGTCAATGCCTTTTTCCTGGCTTCCAAGTAAGGAATATTTTACAACGGAAACAAGAACTTATCTCACAAATTTCATAAAGGCCATCAGGGGGAACCACGGAGATAACATCTTTTTCAGGAATTTGTTCAATTCTCTGATAGTTGCAGTTTCCTGTGCAGTGACGACTGTTTTCTTCTCTGCACTCTGCGGTTACGGTCTTGCAAAATTTAAGTTCAAGGGAAGAAACTTTGTCTTTATGTCTATCATGAGCACAATGATGATTCCTTTTGAAGCAATCATGATTCCTCTTTATCTTGTTGTTAAGAAGCTCAGTCTTATGAACACTATTGCAGGTTTGATTGTGCCTTTTGCAGTTTCTGCCTTTGGTGTGTTCCAGATGAGACAGTATCTTCTTACCTTCCCCAGTGAGTATCTTGATGCAGCCCGTGTTGACGGTCTTTCCGAGTTTGGAATTTTCAGAAAAATAGTTCTTCCTAATTCAACACCTGTTATGGCAACTTTGGGAATTCTGTCTTTCAGAAATCAGTGGGACAATCTTCTTTGGCCTATGCTTTGTTCTCAGAGTGAAAAGATGAAGACCATTCCTCTTTACATTTCCAAATTTGCTGAGGAAAAACAGACAGATGAGGGAGCTTTGATGGCTTGTGCTTTGCTTGCTTCTATTCCTATGTTCATTTTGTTCTTTACAATGAGCAAATATTTCTTGGGCGGTGCTGCTGTCTACGAATCCAGAAAGGGGTGATATGCTTTACGTCTTTGATATGGGAAATGTAGTAATCAAGGGCATTGATGTTTTTGAAGAAACAATTAAACTCCTTGGCGTTGATGCCGGGGAGTTTCTTTTTGATTACAACCACTATGTCTTTCCGTTAATGGAAGGATCTATGTCTATTGATTCTTATTACCGCCATTTGGAACATGTGTTTGGTGTTAAAATTGACAGTAATCCTTTTGGTGACTTTTTTAACCCTTACTTTAATCTTCCTGTTGTTGAGATTCTCAAAGAGCTTCACAGACGTGGCGAGCGTGTTATTTGTGCAAGTAATACTTATGCTCCCCATTGGGAGGTTATAAAGCAAAAGAACTTGGACAAGTTTTTTGACTATGCTTATCTTTCACATGAGCTTGGGCTTTCAAAACCTTTTGAGGCTTTCTTTAAATACATAAGTGAAAAAGAGGGTGTGGACTACTCTGATATGTACTTCATGGATGATTATGAAGAGAATATTGTTGCTGCATCAAAATTGGGAATAAAGACTTTCTGGTACAAAAAGGGTTTTGATGATTCCAAGCTTTTTGCTTCATACTTTAACGCATAAGTGTTAAATGGAATATACTCATTTCTGAGTAAATCTGAATATGAACAAGAAAGAAAAGATATATCGCAAACGAATAACATTAGGATTTCTTTTCGAATCATTGTGCATTAGAGATTTGAAAATTTACTCTTCCTAAATGAATGGAGAACTCTCATATTATCACGACCGAATATGGCTATAAGACAAATAATCATCTATTGCTTTTGCGGCAACTTTTCCGGCACCCATGGCAGAAATTACAGTTGCTGCACCGGTAACGGCATCTCCTCCTGCATAGACACCCTTTCGTGAAGTAAGACCGTCTTCATTTACAATGATTCCGCCCTTTGGATTTACCTCAAGACCCGGAGTCGTGTTCTTGATAAGAGGGTTTGGACTGGTTCCCAAAGCCATGATTACAGTATCTACATCAAGAATAAATTCAGAACCCGGAATCTCAACAGGTCTTCTTCTTCCTCTTTCATCAGGTTCTCCAAGTTCCATTTTTATGCATTTAATACCTGTTACAAAACCGTTCTTGGGATCTTTTGGATTGTCAGGATTATTGTAACCCAGTATTTCAACAGGATTTGTGAGAAGCTTAAAATCTATTCCTTCTTCTTCTGCGTGTTCTACTTCTTCTCTTCTTGCAGGAAGCTCTTTCATGGAACGGCGGTAAACAATGTAGACCTTTTCTGCACCCAGCCTCAAAGCTGTTCTTGCAGCATCCATGGCAACATTTCCACCTCCCACGACAGCAACCTTGCCGCCTCGCATGATTGGAGTGTCGTTTATTTCTCTGTATGCCTTCATGAGATTGCTTCTTGTGAGGAATTCATTTGCAGAATAGACTCCTTTTAAACTTTCTCCCGGAATGTTCATGAACATAGGAAGACCGGCACCTGAACCAATGAAAACAGCCTCA
>JAZLGI010000051.1:0-3779 GCA_045616225.1 Sphaerochaetaceae bacterium | reverse complement strand
GACTCCATTGGCTCTAAGTTCTGAATCAGCATCTTCTTTATCAATTTCAAAGTAGTAATTGGTAACATCATAGTAAACAACGCTGTTTCTTCTCTTGTACTGCTTCTTTATCTGACTATCCAAATGAGTAAGAATGTCTTCTCTCCAGGAAAGTAAGTCATCCATGCAACGGTAAACATCGTCAAGAGTGTATGATGTATCACCATAGAACATTTTCCTGTTTTCCCAGGATCCGAGTTTTGAATCCGGTTTAATGCATCTTGAGTACAAAAGATGCTGGAAAATTACATTTGCATTGTATTCTCTTTTAGTATGCTGCCTTCTTGCATTAATTAATTCATCAAGATGCAGTTTATGGTAAAGATATGAATAAACAGCATATCCGAGATTGATAATGTCTTGAGAATCAGAAATCTCAAGCTTCTGATTCAATGGAATCTCCACAGAAACAGTTGACTCTGTTCTTTCTTCTAACGCTTTTTTCTTCCATCCGGCTAAACATGATTGAGCATATTCAAAAGGATTATCTATCCCTTTACTTAACAAATCATCGCTGTTGAGTTTTTCAACACACTGAGTCTTAAGTTTTCCATTCCCGTTAGGAATCCTTGTAATGCTCATAATGAAAAAAGTTTTACTACCATTCTTGTTATTGTTAGTTTTAATTGCGTAAGCCATATCGAACTCCATTAATTATTGTAACATAAAAGAATTGTATTGTAAACACGAATATGGATGAATATAAAGAAGTATTTTAAAAAAGACCAAAAAAAATTCAACAACTACAGTTGCTGAAACATTTTATTCATTTCAAAAAGTTTTTTTGCCTGCGGAAGTGTGGAGAGGACTGGCAATACCGGTCTTCTTTTTTTGTCCCATGCTATAAAATATAACAATAATATTTCAAAAAATCAAATAGAAAAATATTTAAATTCCCTGTTTACAGATAATTAAATAATAGTTATATTATATGTGTGCATATGCACTTTTTGGAAGGAGATGAAAATGGCGGTTAAGGACTTAGGCGCAAATTTAAGAAGGTATCTTAAAATGCAAAGTATGAGTATAAAAGACTTGGCTGAAAAGACAAATCTAGGTACTGCAACAATATCTAATATTCTTAATGGAAAGGCAAATCCCAATTCTAATACCCTGATCAATATCAGTGAGGCACTGGGAGTTAGTTTGGACAAACTGATAGCAGATGTACCTGAAATAAAGACCCTTCGTTTTAGAACAAATAAGACATTGAGTGCTGTGGAAAAAGCTAAAAGAGACAATATAGTGTTTGAAACGGGTTTGTGGATGCAGCGCTATGCTGAACTGGAAGAAACATTGAAGGATTGGAAAAAACAAGTTCTGCAAAATTGCAATGGTTTAGATCCTCAAAAGGCAGCAGCAGAAGTGAGGAATCTGCTTGGTTATAGTCCGGAAGAACCGATATATGATTTGAAAAAAAAATTGGAAGAGAATGGGGTAAAAATTCTTTTTCAACCGTTCGGTTTACAAAAGACATTTGGTCTCTCTGCTAATGAGGAAGGAGTAGGAAGAGCAATCGTCGTTAATGATGACGAAAAAATAAGTGTAGAACGAAAAAACTTTACCATGGCTCACGAGCTTGGGCATTTGGTATTGCACTCAAGTTCATACCATAGCGATAAACTGGAGGAACAAGCAAACGAGGAAGAGGAAGCAAACGAATTTGCTTCAAAATTTCTTATGCCTGAAGAAGCTTTCAAAAGCAAATGGAATGAATTTAATCAAACTCATTTTGTAGACACGGTATTGAATACTAAGAAATACTTTAATGTAAGTTATAAAACTGTTCTTATGCGTTTGGGTATTCTATTCCCTGATATAAAGGATAAAATATTTATAGATTTCTCCGTAGCATATAAAAAGAAATACCACCACGATTTAAAAGAAGGGTTTGAGCCATTTCCTGCAGCTCCTCAAGAACTTCAAGGAAATAGATATGAACAATTGGTTCGTGAGGCATATGACAAAGGTGAGATTTCTGCCGGTTATGCCGCTGAAATGCTTGGATTATCTACTACGGGATTCCGTGAAAAGGTGGCTGAATGGAAACAGCAATCTGCGATGCAAATATCTTAATTGACTTCTCAAAAACAGATGTCGATATCTTACCCAAGATTGCTCATTACTTTGACCGTGTTTACATTCCGAATATTATCCTAAATGAGGTGAAGATTATTTCGATTGAAAAGGCCGAAGAAATGGGTTTTGTAGTTGAGGAGTGTTCATTAGATGTTGTAAAAGAGAAGGGCCTGTCCTTGGCAGATTCTGTGTGTCTCAATTATGTCAGAATCAAAAGATGTGATTGTATTACAAATGACAGAAAACTGAGATCTTACTGTGTAAATTCAGGTGCAACTGTTATTTGGGGCCTGGAAATGGTTCTGAAACTTTATGAAAAAAGAGTGATTACATATAAACAGGCCAAAAAAGCAGCTCAACAGGTCAAAGACGGTAACGTTGAGATAACGGATGAAGTTTTTGATTCTTTTATTACGAAATTAGAGGGAATTTCCCAAAATTTCCTCTAATTTCCTCTATTTTTGTTTTTACATTTCTACATCTAGTGCTTTGTGCTATTTTGGGTATTAAAAATACACTAGAACAAAAAAGACGAGATTTCCGTAATTTATATAAAGCAGGTCGGAGAAAATACTCAAACTCCAACCTGCTTTTTTTATTGCTTCTGATTGTTTTCCTGCAGTACTTCTTTGAAAACTGTCCTTATCTTTTCAAGTAGTTCGTCAGGTTTTTTGTCATCTTCCTCCGCGAAGAAGTCTTTTAACTTAATTCCCAAATAGTTCAGAACCAAAATAAGGGTACCGAGATTTGGGTACGTACTTTTATCTCTTGTATAAGAAAGGGTCGAAGAACTTTAACCTGCGTCAAAGCTTACCTTGCTTAGGCTTAAGTTTCTCTTTTCCAGCTCTTTAAAGAGTCTGCCAAAGAAATTAGCTGATGTCCAAGGATGGTTATGCTCTTACTATGAACGTACAGGGTATCGGGTCTTTGTATTTCTTCAAATGATTTGAAAACCCTTGTATTCGTTCTTTATCTTTGTGTAGCTTTCCAGGTTCCCCACGTCGTATCTGCTGCCCGGCATTTCCATGGCATAGACAGGGGACTTCTTGCAAAGCCAGGATATCCAACTTAAATACTTAACTATAGGAAGTGAACCTGTGGCAAGGTTCTACTTGGAAAAGGGTGAAAAACTCAAAACCGTATATTCATACTGCAACATCCACGGCTTGTGGAGTGCAGATATCTAAATAAACAAATGCAAGTTGCAAAAGGCTGGCAGTACGCTGGCCACAGGCCGGGCAACAGCCGTCTGCTTGCATTTGTAACCTTCTTATAATATCTAAGTTCCGTTGGCTTGCCCAACGGAACTGCCTTTCCGGCGAGGAAGGATTTGCAAATACTTTAGCTTAGTGTTATCTTAAAAAGCCGTAATATGGAAATATACATAATCCGACACGGCGAAACCACTGCCAATGTTGAAAGACGTCTGCAAGGTCAGATGGACTTTCCGTTAACCGATGCAGGAATTGCCCTTGCAAAACAAACAGGACTTTCTCTCAGTGATATTAAGTTTGACATCTGTTTTACAAGCCCTTTAAGCAGGGCAGTTGATACTGCAAACCTTATGCTTTCTCAGAACAAATACTCGTGTCCGATTTGTGTTGATAACCGTCTGATAGAAGTGGATCTCGGCATTCACCAAAACCAACTGATAGACGGCA
>JAZLGI010000050.1:0-19586 GCA_045616225.1 Sphaerochaetaceae bacterium | reverse complement strand
TAACTTCTGTTACAACAACCGATCCGGATAAGATATTCATTGAGTACAAAAGCGTTTTTGATGATGTTATAAATGATTATGTCAAACCGACAGTAATAATTGAGGCAGGAGCCAGAAGTATTTCAGATCCTTTTGTAGAGCTGAAAATCAACAGTTTCATTGATGAAGCTTTTCCTTCTTCCTTATTTAAAGAAGAGGGTTTTACAGTAAGAACAGCACCTACAGAAAGAACATTTTTGGAGAAAGCTTTTTTACTGCATGAGGAATTTCACAAAAAAGGAAGTCCAATCCGAACTGAACGTATGAGCAGGCATCTGTATGACCTTGAAAAAATGATGGATACTGAAATCGGAAAGGTAATTCATGACAATGAAACATATGATTCCATTATTGCCCATAGAAAAACTTTTATCGGTTTGAAAGACTTCGATTACACTGAATTAAACCATAATTCTATAAATTTCATTCCACCTGATGCCATCCTTAGTGCATGGGAGAAGGATTACGTGAAAATGCAAGAGAATATGATTTATGGAGATTCCTTATCTTTCTCAGATTTGATTGAAAGAATAAAAGAGCTCAATCAGAGATTCAGGAATTAGGTGTTTATTCCAGCTTAACAGCTGTAGGTGATTTCTGATTAAACTACACAATCTGTTATTCTCAATGTTTTGTAAGATGTACGTTAGTTAGTATTTTGTTCTAACTCTAAATATGGACTTGAATTAGTTCGTATTAAGAGTGATGTATATACAAGGAGATTTTTAGATGAAAACGGTAAGATTAATACCAAAAACAAACGATATTCACAAAGTTTTCAACGTTGCAGCATACGCACGTGTTTCAAGGGATAAGGAGAACATATGCTCAATACATCACAGTTAATTGAAAACATAAGCCTAAAAGGTTATCAGATTGTAGATACAAAGATGTTTCACCGTATGGCAAACCTGATGAACTCATATTCAGCCTGAACGGAATAAAGCCAATAGACTTCCAGTTCGTCAGCCTGCGTCTTCATAGGGTTCTTGAGGCAAACGGCATTGATTGGAGAGCTGAAGGACTTTCATTCCATTCCTTCAGACATTTCTTTAATACAAGACTTGTTGCCAACGGAGTAAACGGAGAACTGGTCAGAGCTACCGTAGGGCATGAATCTGCTGACATGACCAAGCACTACCTTCATCTTCTGCCGTCAGATTTGAATACAGTTATGGATGTTGCAAACCAGATTGTGAACCTTTGAATGAAAGAGGTTTTTCAATCTATTTCCACATTTTTTGGCAAATTCTGACAAATTTGATTAAAATATATTGAAAAACCAACCGAAAGCATTTATATTTTGATTTACCTAGGAGTGCTTATGTTAATACAGTTCAGTGTTGAAAACTACAAATCAATCAAAGATAAAGTTATTGTATCAATGGAAGCTTCCGCTGATAAAGATCATCAGGAAAATGTAATCCCAACTGAGAAAGAAAGAATTCTCAAAAGCATTGCACTTTTCGGAGCCAATGCTTCAGGAAAATCAAATCTTTTTCATGCTCTTACTGCAGCTATTCTCACAGTCAGAGAGTCAAATATGCTCCAGGCGGAACAACCTTTAAGACATATCATTCCTTTTAAATTCCGCAAAAATGCAGAAGCTTCTCCGACAAGTTTTGAGTTTGTATTTATTGCCGCTGACGGATTGAAGTATGTTTACGGATTCTCTGCAACTTTCAGAAAAGTAACATCAGAGTACCTTTATGTTTACAAGAGTGCAAAAGCATCTTCTGTATTTGAACGTAAAAATGACGAGTTTAATTTTACATCTGTATATGAGAAGGAACTTAAGCCTATTGTCATCAGAAACACATCCAATAAGCTCTTTCTTGCAACAGCCACTGCATGGAATTGTGCGTCAACCAAAGAACCTTTATTGTGGCTGATGAACGGAATCAATACATATAACAGCAGTAATGGAAATGAAATGCTTTATGTTTCTGGGCCATTGTTTGAAAATGACCGCAACCAGTCATTAAAGAACTTTACAACGACACTTCTTCACAATGCAGATATTAACATTGCTGACTTTAAAGTTACAACAGAAGAAAAAACCCATGAACAATTCATGCAATCTGCACCAATGGAGCTTCAACGTATTTTTTCTGCATTACCACCAGGACCTCACAAAGAATTGAAAGTTGAAACAATACATGTAATTGAAGAAAACGGAAAACAGGAAGTATATTCCTTAGATTTACCGGATGAATCACTAGGAACGATAAACCTGTTTTTATTAAGCCCTGTTATCAAAAGAGCATTTGAAACCGGAGAAGTTTTGTGCATAGATGAATTTGATACCAGTTTGCATCCGCTCCTTGTTTTGTATATTGTTCAGATGTTTAATAATCCTCTCTACAATAAGGCAAATGCACAGTTGATTATTTCAAGCCATACAACGGAGTTGTTAGATTTGTCCATTATGAGAAGAGATCAAATCTATTTCATTGATAAAGATAACAAAACCGGTGTCTCCGATTTGTACTCTCTTGATGAGTATTCCGAAAGAACAAGAACCGACATCAGAAAAGCCTACCTTCTCGGAAGATATGATGCTATCCCTGATATCGAATACTAAGAGGTGGTCATGGCCGCAAAAGAAATCGGATATACTTCAAAAAAGAGAAACTCAGGATTACGAAAAGCCAAAAAGATTATTCTTTTGATTACAGAAGGAAATAATCAAACAGAGACAAACTACTTTAAAGGATTTGAATCTACGGAATACCGAATCAAGTTTGCACAAGGCAATGATACAGATCCGGTAAAAATGATTAAAAACCTGATAAAGCAATTCGGAACCTTTGAACTGAGTTCTGAAGATGGAGATTTAGGAATAAGCCTTATTGATACAGACTGGGAGAATTACAAGACTGCACAAATTCAAGAAGCAGATAAACTTTGCTCAGAATCAATAAAACAGTGTGTATCAAGTCCGTGTTTTGAAATATGGCTTTTATGTCATTATGAATACTCTACAAGACAGTACAACTCTTCAGAAGAGGTAATAAAGTATTTGAAGAGCCATATCAAGGATTATTCAAAGAACGATGAAACCATTCTTGAAGAAACAAAACTTCTGATTCCGACAGCTCTGAAAAATGCTGAAAAGTTGAATACCTATTGTCTGTCATTAGGCAAAAAACCTCATTCAGTTGAGTTTATGCCAAGCACGGAAGTACCTGATATTATTAAGATTCTTCAGTAGTTGAAATATAAGTAGCCGAAATTTTTCTCAAATATCTTTAAAAAACTTCTGTATCTTTTTGTAGCAGACAGTTTAAACAAGTTTCAGCTTGAATCTCTTTATAACTCTTTGTATTATAACGAGTTATTGACAGTTTAACTTGCATGGAATAACTTGTAATTGTGAGTCCTGGAAGTGAAAAACCAACTGTAAGACGTCTTGCAACGACACCGGGAGCAAAATTCCCTCCTTCCGTGAAGATAGGCAGATCCAGAAGATGGAGCCTTGAGCTTTTGCAGAAGTGGATTGAGTCCAATACGGGAAAGATGACGGAGGCTTGAGGTAATGGAAGAAAAAACAACTCTCTTCACTCTTTACGGAGCTTCTTGCCGTGGTAACGCAAAGAACTCCATTTATCCTAATAAGTACGAAATCCATAATCTGGAAGAATTCCTCGAGGTTGCTGACAGGGATTTTGTCTGTGATGAATACAAAGACAACAGACGAAGTTCTGAAAACTTCATAGGTGCTGACTGCATCTGTATGGATTGTGACAACAGCCATTCTGATAATCAAAAGGACTGGAAAACACCGGATGATGTCAAGGAAGCATTCCCGGATGTTCCGTTCATTGTCCATTACAGCAGAAACCACATGAAGGAAAAGAACGGAAAAGCAGCCAGACCCAAGTTTCACGTAATCTTTCCAATAGAATACGTAACTGGCTCTGATGCTTACAGCCATATGAAATGAAGAATTCCAGAAAAGTGTCATCCTTTCAGAAATTAGAAAAAAAAGAAATTCTTTGAACTCAACTGATTTACTTCTTACTCAAAAAAACAATTATCGATTGATTTCAGATGAGCTTACTGTAAATAAACATAACTTAAAAGATTTACTTGTTCTAGCAGAAGTTGATTTGGAAAGCAGGTATGGTTTTAAAATCCAAACAAAAGGGAGACTGGATATAAAACCCTCTCTAGCTGTTTCTGCCAAGCTTGAAGAAATTTATGACTATTTTAAAAAGTATGGGCCAGATGGAGTATCCTCAATATTTGTAAATCAAGGTTGTAAGCATCAGCGAGCAATATGCAGTAATTCAGAACATCGGCAAGTTCTTCTTTGATTTTGTCTGTTTTGTTTTCACAACTCAAATCCGTTCCGCTCCACTGGAATACTTCCAGCAGCTCTGATGCTTCAAGATTAAGCGATATTGCAAGATCCTTGGGATTATGGAACTGTTTCCAGTTTCTCTCATCCCTGAACTTGAGTACTTTTTCAATTGTTTCTTTTTTCATGCTGTTCCCTTACGGACAAGATACCACATATTGGTCCGGAATGCCATAAACATCGCAAAATCTAGAAGTAGCGACGTATACGTCATAACATATAGATTTCTATAACTCAAAGAGGTGTGTTGGCAGTATATGCGAATGCCTGAACTCACAATTAAGAAACTTGGTTTTGCAGTTGTATTATTCCGGTATTTGTATTAGTATTATTCCGCAAATAGGTATTATACCGCAACAAGCAGAGGAGCCATATGTATATTTCAGTAAAAGAAGCTGCAGAAAAATGGGGCATTTCAGACCGTCGTGTAAGAATCCTTTGCAGTGAAGGCAAAATTCACGGTGCTATTCTTGAGGGTAAAACATGGAAAATACCCTTTAATGCAATAAAACCTCAGGATGGTCGTTATAAAACAACAATAAGCTTGCTGGAGCAGATTGAGAATAAGAAAAACCTGTTGAATACAAAAAGACCTCTCACCAAAGGAGAGTTGGAAAGAATACAAGAAGAATTCTCAGTTGAATATACCTATAACACAAACGCCATTGAAGGCAATACCCTGACCTTGCAGGAAACTGCTTTGGTTCTTCAAGGGATAACAATAGATAAAAAGCCTCTTAAAGATCATTTGGAAGCAATTGGTCATAAGGAAGCATTCAGTTTTGTTTGTAAACTTGTTTCTCAAAAAGCAGAACTCTCTGAATGGAACATTAAGCAGATCCACAGTCTGGTTTTATCTTTTGATCAGGACAACAAAGGTATTTACAGGAGAATTCCCGTCAGAATCCTCGGAGCAAAACATATTCCGCCTGAACCGTACCTTATTCAAAGCAAAATGGAGCAACTGCTTATTGACTACAGTCAGAGCACAGAAAACATTATTACAAAGCTTGCACGTTTTCACATTGAATTTGAAGGCATTCATCCGTTCATAGACGGCAATGGAAGAACTGGGAGACTGCTTATCAATCTTGAATTAATGAAGGCAGGATATCCTCCGATTGATATTAAATATTCAGACAGACTTGCCTACTACAATGCATTTGATGAGTATCATACAAAACATAACCTCAAAGCTATGGAGAACCTTATTGCAAGCTACGTATGTGAACGTCTGGATCGTTATTTGGAAATACTCTCTTAGAAACCTAAGCCGGCAAAAGAGCCAGCCATAGTTTGCAAAATAGCTTGCAGTTTGTATCGGATTTTTGCATTTTCAAGCTGAAACGTCAAAATACACGCTGACACAAAGAAAACAAACAGATACAATCATAACAAAGAGATAGAGAGCATTCCGATACCAATTAAGTCTTTATGAGATAAGCAATTGCGATTCTCTTAATCTGTGGGTCCAGGGTTCGATCCCCTGTCCGCTCAAGTTTAACAAACCGAATGATACCAAATATCATTCACAAACAGAAACCTGTAAGTCTTTAACCTGTAAAGGAATAAAACTATAGGTTTTTATTTTGTCCAAATTCAATGGTATTACGGGTGTAACTTGTTACACACACGTAAAATAGGGTTGTCAATGGCGGCTTTGCCGTTCATCTTGACCATTGACAAGCTTTTATCACACCCTATATTCCGGTACTTCTACAGGCTTTTCTGTTGTCCTGAAATGTCTTAATCGTGTTAAGAATGAGTAATCGTGTAAAGAATGGATTGCACTTATATAAGCTATCAAAAATATTCTCTTAGATTTTTATAATTATTTTCAAACAGTTTAAGTAAATCATCATCGGTTTTTGTTTCTGCGGAATAAAGATGCATCAAGTATATATAAGTTGAACGTTTGGGGCTTCCTGCTTGAGACATTTTACATTCATTCTTTGCAAGGTAGCTTATGATATTGTCGTACTCATTTTTATCCAAATACTTCAATAATGCAATTGCAAGCCAAAAACCACTATCTTTTCCATCTGAAAAACCATAACTATGAATTCGTATTGTTGGCAAAAATTGTTTTATATCACGAAGGGCATATCGGTTAAACTTTACAAGTGTGTTTGCAATAGAATCTGCAGCAATTCGAGTTATAAAACGATATTCATGTTCACCAATAGCATTCTGGGAATATAGTTTATTTGTTTCACTTTGAATGTAGTTCTCAAGAAAATATGTGTTAATAGAAAACTCATACTCTGACTCAACAAATTTTCTTATATAATTACCAGCTTCAAAATCTCCACAGCCATATTTTTGTTTCACTATGCTACTTATCAGTTTTGGGTTATAAACAAGAATAAATTTTACTCCGTCTACAGAAAACAAGTGCTTAATTCTTTCACGCGTTTCAAGAGCAAAATCAGGTCTACATCTATCAAGTTCATCAATAATAATATACAGTTTTTTTGAAGAGTTCTCTTCTATTATCTCTTTTAGTAAAGATTTTAGAGATTCACAAGGATCTACGGACTCTTGCTCAGGATCATAGGAAAACTCATTAAAAAACGCCTCAGAAAGATTCTTCCAAAATTCATTTGGTATTAACTGTGAAGCTGCAATTGCAGATGCTTTAAGCGTAGAAACACAAATTTTCTTTGCACATTGAATAAACTTTTGGCCTTTCTCTTTTGGAACATTATTACTTTTCATGTACTGCTTAAATACAGAAAGCAGCATTTCAAAAGGGTCTTCCACGTAATCCTTTGAAAAAGCATCTATGTAAAGAAAAGAACTATCTTCATGATGTTTTTCTTCTGCAAACTGTTTCCACATCCTTATAAAACTCGTTTTTCCAGTTCCCCAGTCTGCAACGACCCCGTAAACATGAAAGTTGGTGTTCATAATATGAGCATCAAATTGACTGATTAACTGTTGCTCTTGAAAAATATCTTCCTGTTTAATCCCATACTCATCGATAAAACTATTTGCCATTTAGAACCTCATTATCAACTTATTTTGTCCAGCAAGTCCTCAAAGGTTGTAACCTGATGATACTGAACATCAAGGTCAGAAAGGTCATTGAACAGCTTTGTAACACACTTAATCTTTGCTTTTTCAACTTCTCTGAGGTTCATAGAATCCAAAGAACCTTTTGTTTCTGCAATGAAATACAGGTGCTTTGTATAACCTTTCTTGAATGCTATTGCCCAGTCAGGAGCATAATTTCCAACAGGAGTAGGAATCTGGAAACCACGAGGCAGTTTGGCATAAACTGCAACTTCTTCAGCTCTTTCCAAAGCCTCAGCAAACTTTCTTTCAGTACTCTTTACTGCAAGACCATCTGTAAAAATGTAGTCTTGTATGCTCTTTTCAGACTTGAAAGCATTTGCAAAACTTTCTGAGTTTTTTTCTGCTGTGAAGATATCGTTGTCATAAGTACCGTCAGTCATATTGTACGTAATATGATCAACAATCATTGTTGCTTTTTGTTCGGTAATAATCTGTACAGCACTTCTGATAAAGTCTTCTGGATTCTTTTTATACAAATCAAACATAGATGAATTAATGCCTTTCAGAATGGCTACAGCTGTTCTTCTTGTAATTACAGCTTCATTTGCAATTCTTCCAACAAGATCATAAGGTTTGCTTGTAATTTTAACATTGTTGAGATATTCAGTATGACTCTTACGTTTCTCAAAAGCATCCCCGCTGTTAAGCATATCAACAGAAAGGTTAGCAGCAAGTTGGCCGGATTCAACAGAGTATCTGAGTTCTCTGACACTTAATTTATCATTCATAACCTGAATACAGTTTCTGATAAGCTCTTCGCTGTCAAAATCTACAACGTATGTATACTTGTGATTGATGCGTTTCCAAAGCTGTTGGAACTCTTCTTTTTCAAAATTGGCATTTGGTGCATTATCAATAACAACTGCAGCATTTCCGTCTTCAATCATGTCTTCAACAGAACCGGTCTTTGTATAAATGCTCTTAATGAGAGTCTGAACTTGGTTTTCAAGACCTGTAAGCTTTTCATTTGTTATTGGAGCAAGTGTTCCAGAAGATACAGCATTTCTGTAAGAATCGGTAAGATTGTCATTATCATCAATGTAATCATTCTTTGTAAGATACTTGTATATAGCATTTGCCTGTTCTACTGAAATCTTCTGTTTTTTACCCTCAGCGATTACAGTTTTACCCTTGAAGAAGTCTGCATCTGCCTTTGATACTCTTTCATAAACATCCGCCTTGATGTCTTTCTGTAAGGCTCCTGCAAATTCAGCGTAAGACTCACTTGCAACAACAGTCAAAAGATTTGTTTTTGCAAAAGCTGTTCCAAGAGTAGAAAAATCCATTCTATTTCCATTCTGGTTTACACAAAGCCTCATACCTCTTCCGACTTCCTGACGCTTTGTGGTTGTGCTGTTTGAATTCTTTAAAGTGCAAATCTGGAAGATGTTCGGGTTATCCCAGCCTTCTCTTAAGGCAGAATGCGAGAAGATGAATCTTGTAGGTTCATCAAAGCTCAGCAGACGTTCTTTGTTTTTGAGGATAAGGTCATAGGCAGAAATATCATCAGAGCCTGTTTCACTGTTATCTTTACTGTCTACAAAGTGCTTGTTCTTATCAATACTGAAATATCCGTTATGAACCTTAGCAGGATCACTTCCAATTGTTTCCAGATATTCATAGTACTCCGGATTAGAAAGCCTTAACTCTGAGAGTTTTTCATTGAGTGCTTCTTGATATTCTTCCTCAAATATCTTTCCGTACTCGCCAAGTTCTGGTTCTCCGTCATCGTTGTATCTTCTGTATTTTGATACTTCATCTATGAAGAACAAAGACAGTGTTTTTATACCCTTCGCAAAAAGGGACTCTTCTTTTTCAAAATGGGATTTGATTGTTGCCTGAATCTGAATTCTTCTGAGATATTCTTCTGTATTGTCTCCAATTACAGAGCCTGCAGAAATGGTTACTCCATTTAAGAATGTAACAGTATTTGCATTTGCGTCTATCTCAGAGATAGTAAAACGTTCATAAGCTGCAAGATTACCGGATGCAGCATATAGGCTGTCACCTTTACCCAATATCTTGGATTCACGCTTTATTCCGCTTTTATGAAGCACATCTATTGTCATTCTGGCTCTCGGCAGGCTTTTTGATACCTGAATGGAATCAAAATAGATAAAACCGGAGTTCCCTTGGATGTTCTGTAATGCAAAGCCTTTGACCTGAATACCCTTAACAAGCTTCTTATTAAATGCATCCAAAGCATCAAGAACATAAACCATGTTATGGCTGACTTTATGAGTTGCAGAATAATTCAGTGTAAACAGAGGATTGAAACGCTTAAGGGAACTCATGGTACTTTTACCACCAAGTTTCTGCGGTTCATCCAAAATAATGATTGGATTATTGGCAGCAATGACATCAATAGGACGTCTGGAACCGAATTCATCTCTCTTTGTATTAATGATTCTTGCAGCATTTGACTTGCCGTCTTCTTTCATTGTGTTGAATGCCTGAGCATTGATTATCATCACGTTTATTCCGGCAGAAGAAGAGAATGAGTCTATTTTCTGAAGATTATCACTGTCATAAACAAAGAATCTGGCTTTCTTGCCGTAACGTTCCATGAAGTGTTCTTCCATGGTTTCAAAGCTCTTCTTAACGCCTTCACGAATTGCAATTGACGGAACAACTACAATGAATTTACTCCAACCGTATTTTTTATTCAGTTCAAACATTGTGTTGATATAGACATAGGTTTTACCGGTTCCGGTTTCCATATCAATATCAAGAGAAACCATTCCTGTAGGTTCCTTAATCTCTTCATCTACAGGTATGTTCTGTTTGCTCTGAACTTCCTGAATGTTTTCAAGAATTCTGTCTTTTGATATTTCCAAGAAGTTATTCTTAAAGGAAGCGGAATCAAAAAGATAGCTGTCATCTTCATCATCACCCAATCCAAGGGTTTCTGCCTGTTTTTGAGCATATTTACCAATATCTCTGATGTATTTGACACCATCAACAAAAGGTTGCCCTTCAAAGACATCACAGACGGCTTGTACGGCGTCTGTTTGGTATTTTTGTATCTTAAATGTAAACTTCATTTCTATTCCTCTTTCAGAATTTCCCAATAGCCGCCTTTATCAGAGCCGACTCTCTGTATGACATTCTTTTTCTTCAACTGAGTCAGTTGGTATTTTATGCCATCCTCTGTCAGTCCGCAGATTTCAGACAATTCTTTTCTGGATACCTTTGGATTTTTCTGTATTTCATCAAGAATTTTCTGGGTAGTTTTCTGGGTAGTTTTCTGGGTAGTTTTCTGGGTAGTTTTCTGGGAATCAGATGGTGATTTTCTGAAAAACTCCACTCTGAAATCCGTTCCCATTTCTGAGAAAACCGGTTCCGGAACGTCATACTTTCTACATTCAGTTATCATTCTGTTTATTCCGGTGCCCCATCCTTCAATTACATACATTCTGCTGAATACTTCTGCAATTACTTCATTACGAATACGTGTATGTCCGGATTTCATCAAATCCAATGTGAGACCGCCATACAGCATTCCGGGAGAGGTGATCTCAACTCTGTTGTCATAAACACATACCTGAACACAGGCGTTCTCCATATAGTTCCTATGCGTTACAGCATTTGCAATAGCTTCTCTTATGGCATCAGGAGGTAACTCATATTTTTCATATCTGTACAGTCCCTCAATTTTTGCTTCAAGATTAATATGCTTCAGCACAAAGGCATGTGCTTCTTCTATCTGTTTGTAAATTGGTCCGTCAAATTCTTTCTTGTCCAGAAAAAGAACTCTGTCATTTCCCTTAAACAGTCCACATTGGATTTTGGCAAACTGTCTGGTATTCTTTGTAAGTAAATCGTATGCAATGGTTGGAAGATAGTATTCCTTTTCCCGTTTGAGTAAATTCCAATTTTCAAGATTTGCAAGTGTAATGTCCTTGTTATCTGAAGTCTGATCTCTTTCTTCCAAAACTGCTTTTCTGTAGTTTTTTATAGTACTGCACAAATCTTTGGCTTCTTTTTCAGTTACTATTTTTCCGGGAATTATGGTTTTATCAAAAGATTCGCCGCATCCCTGCAACTGCAGTTCTTTAAACATAACTTCATCTGCAAGTCTTGTTGTTGCATTTACACGGATATATGTTCCGGTTTCAATTCCTTGAGATGCAATGTAATATGGCCTTGCAGTCCCTGGGAAAACCTCAACAATAATTACAGTTTTACCGTCTATTACAGCTGTGGAAACATCTGGAATAAGCTGTGGTTTGATGCAATCAGAAATGGCATTTGTTATGCTGTCTATGACTGTTGGCAAATCAGATGTTTTAACGCCTACAATTTTATAAGTTTTATCTTCAACTCCAATTATGAGCTTTCCGCCGGATGTATTTGCATAGGCAACAAGTGTTTTGATATATTTCTCACTTTTATCAGGAAGTTCTACTTTAAACTCCATTGTTTGAGATTCGCCTTGTTCTATAAGTTTCTTCAAATCTATCATTAAAGCTTGCTCCTACAGAATCTTAGTAACAGTATCGGGGCTGTACTTATTGAATATCTGTTCAAAGTTTACTGCAACACTGTCACTGTCATAGCTGCTGTCACGCAAAACTGCGTAGTTTGGCTCAAGTTTTGCCATTGCTGTAATTACTTCATCTGTAACACCCTTATCAAAACAAGCTACAAGATGTCCATCTTCAACATTGAATACAGTTTTTCCGTTTATATTCAGTTTTTCAATTTTTGCAGAAAGCGGAATACCAAAGTCGTCAATCATGACCTGGAACAACAAATCTTCCGGAGTTCTGTCTTCTTTGATGTTGTCTTCAACAGACAAAAGCAAATCCTGCTGGAATTCATCAGGATGATAATAAACATCCTTCATGTTGGAATCATCAATCTTGAATACTCTGAATCCAGTATCAAGATTATCAGCCATCAATCCGGCTTCTTCTTTTATCTTCTTACCGGCTCTGCGAATGCGTTCTTCACCAATATCACAGATGGTATTGTACCCAGCTTTTTTGGCTTCTGATTTTTCATCACAGATTTCAGGAAGCTGAACCATAATAAACTTTCTATTACCACCATCTTCTGCGTTGAGTTTCATAACTGCATGAGCGGTTGTAGCTGATCCGGAGAAGAAATCCAAAACTAAGCTGTCTGAATTTGAAGCAACGGAAGTAAATGTTTTAATTAAGCTGAGAGGTTTTGGGAAGGAGAAAACTTTTCCATTCATTATTTCTTCGCATTCTGCCGTGCCTCGTCTGCTAGAGAAACATGTGTCCAACAATAAACTTCGTATTATTTTTTCATCATGTCTCATTTTTTCAACAATTCTAAATTCACCAGGGCTGACTTCATAGCCAACTATTTCAGAATTGAGATTAGCTTGTGCTTTTTCTTTTCCCCATCTCCAAACAAAAGGAACTTTGTTTTTTTGAGAAAGCGGAGGATATACTTCTATCCACTCAATTTTCTTTTCTAAAGATATTTCATGAAAATTCTCTTTTGTCCCACCACACGGATTAACATAGAATGGGTAATATAAATTAGGACGATTTCCTTTATGAAAAGCCTCATTACTGTTATAAAGAGGGTGAATGTTATAACCTCCTTTTTCATCTAAGTATTTAAACGTTTTGTCTGTATCAGGAAGCATATTTGAACTTGCTTTTTCATAATTTTTTGAGTAGAAAACGCAAAATTCGTGCATTTTACCTATATGCCCATAATCACGAGCATTTGGAGTTGAATTCACAACAAAAGTACCGCAATGATTTTTTTCTCCAAATATTTCATTGCAAACTTTTATCATGTTTTCAACTTCATTGTCGTCTATACTAACAAACAAAAAACCATCTTCAGACAACAAATCCTTTGCCAATTTAATGCGTGGATAAATCATGTTTAACCAATCAGAATGAAAACAACCATTTGTTTCACAGTTTGTGACATATTTGTATCCAAATGTGTCTTGTTGCTCAGTAGATATCAGATATTCTTCATTGTTTATTTCAAAATTATCCAGATATACAAAGTCATTTCCAGTGTTGTATGGAGGATCTATGTAGATCATCTTGATTTTGCCAAGATAGGTTTCCTGAAGGAGTTTAAGAGCATCAAGATTGTCACCTTCAATGTAAACATTCTGAGTATTGTCAAAATCAACAGATTTTTCTCTTACTGGACGGAGTGTTTTAGCAATAGGTGCATTGGCTGTGACAATAGCCTGACGTTTATCCGGCCATGTAAATTCATAGCGTTCCTTTTTGCCTTCTATAAGGTTTCTGGAGAGTTCCTGACGGAGTTTGTCAAAGTCTATGGCTTTTTCAACTTTGTCACCGTTTTTTACTTCCGTAATACAGTTTGGAAACAAAGCGCCTATTTTCTCAATGTTATCTGCAGTTATGTCTCTACTGACCATATTAACTTTTTCCATACTAAACTCCTCAAATCTCTATCTTTTTAATCTCATCCGACAACTGAAGCACCTGCAAATGCAATTCATGCTTCCGTCTTGGTTGGATTTCCTTCTTTTCACTTTTTTTCAGTTTTTCAAGTTGGGCTTTCAAATCATCAAGTTTTATTTTTTTCTCAACCTGAAAGTCCAAACCGGTTTCTTCTATATGTTCCAGATTCATAACCTGAGCCTGGATGCCATCCCATGCATTATCAAGAGTAATACCGGACAATTTAAGTTCTATTTTATCATCTGCCTTCCACGGTGTTACAAACAAACGCTTATTTATGCAAGCAAGAGATGTCTCTCCGTTGTAAGAAAGTGCCAAAATGCACTTTTGTCCTATCAGAGAAAACAACAGCTGTATAGCCTTAACTTCATAATCAGGTTTTTTCAGTTGTGCCTTAACAATAAAAAAACTGTTAACATTGTTTCCGGCATTGATTGATGTGGTTGTTCCGGATATTTCACAAACTATATCAAGTCTACTGATATTATCATCAATTAGTGTCTGGTCTTTGGCAGACACATTATATTTTCTGTAAATTGCGGTCTTTGGAAGCTGTTTTGAAACCTGCGTTGATAGTGGAAGTCCGTACATAATCACCTCACCACAAGGAAACAAATCAGTTCAAAATCCTCAAGCCCATTGAGAGACTTTGAAAAAGAAACATCCATTCCGGACAGGAAACTTTCAATGTCTGATTCTTCTTTTACATGAATTATTGATGAAATAGCCTGTGATAACAAATCCGAATACTTGTCCATTTTTTTGCCATCACGTGTTTCTTTATTAAACGGCATAAACGCAGCTTCAATAGCTTTGTCTTTTCCTTTACAAAGATGTCTCATCCTATCCAGTAGAGTTTTTGGCTGCAGATGATTGACCTCAACCTGCCCATCATCTTCTATGTACACAAGATAGAATGGATGAAGCCTGTTCTGATTATCAATATTTACACTGTTTGCACGGTTCTTCAAAACAAAGATGACTCCAGGAGGTGTATCTTCATCACAAGCCAGTGTAACAGCATTAAGCCCTAACGGAATCCTACTCATGTCAGGATGCGTCTTTACATAGTCAAGAAGATCAAGTCTGAATTCATTGAGTCCCAAGTCAACTATTGAGATGCCTGTATTCATATCTTCCAGATCAACAACTTCATGTTTAAGGCGTTCCAGCTGGTCTTTTCTGTATTCAAGTTCCGTTTTTTCTTCAGGAGACAGAATGTTGTCATCTGCAGATGCTGCAAGATCAACAATCTTCATTCTGGACTCAACTCTTGATTTAAGGTTTATATATTCATCAAGTGTTACATCAGGCCAGAAGTTTACAAGCTGTATTGCATCATTCTTACTGCCGATTCTGTCAATTCTTCCAAAACGCTGAATAATTCTGACAGGATTCCAGTGAATATCAAAATTGATAAGATAATCACAATCCTGCAGGTTCTGTCCTTCCGATATACAATCTGTTGCAATAAGAACATCTATGCTTCTGTTGTCATTTGGAAGAATCTTGTCTTTTTCTTTTGACAGTGGAGAAAACAGAGTAAGAATGGTGTTCATGTCGTTTGTGCCCTTACCCAGAGTTGTTTTTTCCCTGCCTCCGGTAACCATTCCGCTTTCAATTCCAAGTTTCTTCAAAACAGGAGTAAGATTTGCAAAAAGGTAGTCTGCTGTATCACTGAATGCGGTAAAGATAATGACTTTCTTGTTATCACCGTTTATTGGATTTTTGATTTTAGTCAAAACATGAGATATCAAAGTCTGGAGCTTTTCATCATTTTCAGGAGTAACTTCATCCACACGTTTCTTCAGGGCTGTAAGTTTGTCCAAATCGGATGCCATGTCATTGCGCCAGGAAATATAGTCCATGTCAGCAATATCAATTTTGACTGCATTACCTATTGTAAACAGCTCTTCATTGCCTTCCATTTCATCATCTGATTCATCAAAGGACTGGGAATAGTCATCAACAAACGAACCACATCCATGGGCTTCAAAATCGTTTATCCGTGTAATTGTATTTGTAATCAGCTCAATTATTCTTCCCAGTGTTAAAGAGAAAGAATAAACGGAACTTTCCATTCGTTTCATCAGATTAATTGCAGTCAGACGTCTGATTCCAAGTTCTCGTCCGGTCTGAGTCAGAGTGCCTTTTTTACTTGCATACATATCCTCATACTTTTCAAGTTTAGATGGCAGTATGTAGTTTGAAGGAATATAGACTGTCAGAAGTAATGAACACAATGTTGAGAATATCTCATTGTAAGTTACACCTATGGCCTTATTTGCCGTAAGTGCAGGACTAAGAGATATAGGTGTAAGCCTGTCAGGGAACTTTCCGATATCCGTAGTGTTGTAATACTTCTCAATGTGTTTTCTGGATCTGGCAATGGTAACTGAATCCAGGACCTCAAAAAAGTCAAAATCCAACATATCCAGAAGACGCTGTGTGGTTCGTTCTTCTGACTTCAGCTTATTCCAGGAATTAAAGGCTTTCTGAGCATTCTTGAAGATATCATCAATTGAACTGACGGTATCGAGTTTTTCATCAATTATGTCAGGATCTCCTTCGTATGCAAGCTGAAGTTGGTTCCTTAAATCTGTAAATTTTGTATTTACAGGGGTTGCAGAAAGCATGAGAACCTTCGTTTTTACTCCGGCTCTGATGACATTCTTCATGAGAATCTCATATCTATTATCCTTATGCTCCGGATCATCTGTGAATTTTCCACCATTTCTGAAGTTATGAGATTCGTCTATAACAACAAGGTCGTAATTGCCCCAGTTAATAAGGGAAAGATCCAGTCCATTTGACTTGCCGTTCTGTCTGCTGATATCGGTATGGAACAAAATATCATAACGCAGGCGGTCTTCCATTATAGGGTTGTTTTTGTAATTGCTTTTGAATGTACTCCAGTTGTTGTACAGCTTTTTAGGACATAGAACTAAAACGGATTTGTTTCTGTTTTCATAGTATTTGATTACAGATAGAGCTGTGAATGTCTTACCAAGACCAACGCTGTCGGCAAGAATACAACCGTTGTACTTTTCCAGTTTATTGATGATTGCAAGTGCTGCATCTTTCTGAAAATCATACAACAGATTCCATATTCTGCTGTTTCTGTACCCTGTTGCTTCATTTGGCAATACATCTTCAGAAACATCCTCAAGGAATTCACTGAATATGTTGTACAGAGCAACAAAATAAATGAATTCAGGAGAATTCTCATTATAGGCAATTGTTATGTTATCAAGAACCTGTGCTGTTACATCTTCATAGGTTTCTTTATCACTCCATAAAGACTCAAACAGCCGGATATAGGCTTTTGTTTGAACAGGATCATCTATCTTTGCAACAAAATTGCTGACAACGTTTCCGTGCTCTACCCCAAGACCAACTGTTGTGAAATCATTTACAGGTGCATAGATTTTGTCATTAACACCGATAAAGCTGTTCATTGAGGCATCAGTAGTATTTGATTTGAACTTTACTTTTCTTCTTATCCAGTCAGCACATTCTTTTGCAATTGCTTTCTGTTGCAGTTCATTTCTGAGCTTTATTTCAAACTCAGTTCCGCAGACGCTTTTTTCTCTTGAGTTTCGTGGAATATAAAACTCACGCTTTTCTTTACTGTATTTTTCAGTTGTAAATGTTGGAGAATCAAATATAAAACGCAGTTCTTCTACAGACTCAAGCTCCTCTTTTAAGGCTTGATATGCATAAATTGAGAAGCATGAAGCAATTATTGAGACATGACTACCTTTACATATTTCTTTCTGCAGGTCGTCTTTTAGTATAGTATTCCTGTTATCGATTATCTCCAATCCGTAATCCCTGTACTGTTGCCTTTAAAAATGTATTATAGCACCAAGTTGTAGTATTTTGCTATAAATTCATGTGCGTAATATATCTTCCCCTGCGTGTATTAAAACACAAAATATGTGGCTATGGAGCACATATCTTTTTTCTTCCGTAGTTTTCTTCTGTAGTAATGATATTTTCTTCCGTAGTTAAATCTGCAAACACAGTAATGCGTTGCAGCCTTGCAGCCTTAAGAAATATTTTCTGATGTCACAATAAAATAAGAATTGATTTTAAGACTGCAAAAATTGCAACCTTGCAAAGAAAATCAATACTCGTCGGTAGCATAAGAACTGCCATTCTTAAGCCTTGCATAAATAAGGGCATACCGTTGAGCCTCACTTCCTTCACAGCAGGTCATACCTTCCAGAAAGTACTGCAAAGCTTCATCCCTTGAGTCCCATTCCTTAGTTTCACCGTAGCAAACTGTGGTAACAGTATTGAGAATCCATGCAGAATCTATGCCATAAACAAGAGAAAGACAGCTTCCGTTATCCCAACTGACCATAACAGAACCTATATCATCAACTCCTATAACCGTTCCCTTTGTTCCGACAGGAGGTGCCTGAACATCATCCATTTTGATAAGCTGAACCCTTGTTCCTTTTTTGTAGGTTTCCCTTAGGTGTTTAAGTATTCTTGCGTCCATATCAGAAACCTCTTCACTTCATCAGTTCTTTGTTACGCTGAGCAACAGCTTTTCTGAAAATCTCATGTTTGAGTTTTCTGTTGGCTTCCTCTTCGGCAAGTGCATCTTTCTTTCCAAGCTCGTAAGCTTTTTCAAGAATGTACTCAATGGCTCCGACTGAAATGTTCAGGGAGTCTTCTTCATCGTTGCCGCGATAGTTCAAATCTCCGCGTTGTTTTATCTCAATGCTTGCTGTTTTTGCTATGTCCAAAAGGTTCTTTTTCATGGTTTTGTTCTCCTTTGTAGTTACATATATTCCTCTGTTTTGAACTAATAGCAAGTCATTATAGGGAAGTACTATGTATTGTATTAATCAATACAATACAAAGTAAAATAACAAAGAATTGACAAAAACATAAACAAGAAAACAAACAAAATTTGCAATAAAACTACAAATGTTTTTATTACACAGAGAATATTGACTCCATAATCTATATATAATACAATTCAATCATCAGGAGGTATCCTATGAAATATGATTTAAGTACATTTAAACAGATTGAATTGATTAAAGGAAATCCGACGATGTCTGTTACAAAGAATGGATTAACTTTTTCACAGGCTGCAATTCAAAAACTTGCGAAGGTGGAATACGTTGAGTTTTTAATTAATGAAGAACAAAAAATTGTTGCCGTTATTGCGAAGAATGAAGCTACAGAAAACAGCTTTCACTTTTTTGCACCAGGAAAGAAAGTTCTTAGTGTTAGAATTACAAACAAAGAATTGCGCAATCAGATCGCAGATTCAATGTTATGGGATTTAACACAAACAGATGGCTATAAAGTTGAAGGAACATACGACAAAGAATTAAACGGATTGTTTTTTGATCTTTCAACTGCAAAGTCTTTGTAATTGTAAAAATGCGGCGTTGCCGATAAATTAAGTCCAAAAAAAAGAGAATATATAGCTACCAACTACATATTCTCTGGTGATTAGCTTTGATAACACTAATCAACGTGTATTGTTAATGTTACCATTCTATTCACCTTTTGGCAAATACAAAATGCTGTGTCTGGGCTTCTTTTTCCCAGACAGCCGGAGGTGATTATGACTTCAATTGATGTCAGAAATTCTTCTCTATTCCTGCGTAATGAATTTAAATGCGTAGGTCGGTTTGGAC
>JAZLGI010000049.1:0-3800 GCA_045616225.1 Sphaerochaetaceae bacterium | reverse complement strand
TCCTTTTCCTATGCCCTATGGCTGTACTTGCCCTGTTGCTCCTCTGCACCGTCCAGCCTCAGTATTCTCGGACACAATCCCTGTTCCCGGCTTTTTTCTCTGTCATTAGTCTCTTCAGAGACATTGCCTGCATACAGTCAAAGACTCTTCTCGTTCCTGATGATAGAGAGCCGTGGGATAGAGTCTGATAATTCTGATCCCGGTGGTGCGTTACACAACTTTTGAGGTAAGCACGGCCATGGGGCATTACCTTTTCCATGGAAGAACTTCCTTTGTGTTGTTCATATAATAATACCTTATTATATATAGAAAACTAATCTTTCTGTGAGGTGTTCTCTACTCTCAGAACCTTTATATAATACTGTCAATGCCTTTGCTAACTATTTCGATGAAACATCGTTTTGTCAACTCTACATCAGCTGAAGACTGATGATAGTCGATATCAGAGTCATCAATTTTCAAACAAAAAGCAAGCTCTGACAATCGTGGCCATTTCAACCTTCCGTTGTATCTACGCAACCCACAGTAGCCTGTCATCCTCTTCATCGTGTCGTACATCGGTTTCCCAATTTCCTTGATGGCCGGCGCACAATTCTCTTGTTGTGCGAGACTTATCACGAAATTTTTATCAAAGGTGCCGTTATGTGCAACCAAGAGTTGTGCTTTTTTAAGAGCTGAAGCAAACTCAGTGATTCCTTCAGAACGTGAAATGGTTCCAAGTTCAGCAAGGCGTGCCCTGGTCAAACCATTGACCTCAATCGCTTCTTCCGATGTGCGTGCTGCACTCACCCAGTCGAAGTAGCAGGTACGTTCCTGAAGAACTTCCCAATCTTTGGAGGCATCAACAAGCTGCCATGAGAGTGAGAGTATATCGTTATCATCGCAGTCTAACCCAGAAGTCTCTGTGTCAAATATCAAAACCTTACTGTTTTTTGAAAGATATTTTCCCCACTCCTTTGAATTCTTCTGGTACCGGGCTTTCTGCTCCTGGAGTTCCTGCCGTTTTACTCGTGCCTTTTCTCTACGGATGGCGTTTTGACGATCTTTCTCTTGTTGCACTATTCGTAAAGCAGCGACAGAATCCTGTTTAACATCTTCAAGTGATAAAAACTCTGATGTGTGCTGGCAATAGAAGTTAGTCCATTTATGAATCGGTTTATGGCCACGCTTTGCAACGTAGCCTTCTTTTGCCCAATTCAGAGGTGTTTTATCTGTTTTTTTTCGGACTTCCATTATAACTCAAATATCTTTTTAATTCTTTTGGCTGTACTCTCGCTGACATCGCATAATTTTGCCGCCTTTCGATATGGCATACCTTTCTTGAGTAGCTTGACCAGTGGCTTATATTTGATGGCAAGTTCCTCTTTCGTCATGTTAGAACCTTTAGGTCTTCCAACCTTGCCACCAGCTTCGATGTAACGCTTTTTTCCAGAGTCCAAGCGGTGCTTGATATTCTCTCTTTCTAACTCGGCAGACATCGAGAGAACTGCTATAATCACAGGAGCAATTATAGAAGGTTTTCCCTCTTTGTCAAGAAGGAAAAACTGTTCTTTCTGCATGTAAAGGTTAATGCCATTATCAACCAGCTCCTTGACTGTGCCAAGAATCTCAAAAGAGTTCCTTCCCAATCTCGACAATTCACTTACAAGTATGATGTCGATGCTGGTCTCCTTGCAATATTTCAATGCCTCCTGAAGAACTGGTCTGTCCTGATTCTTCTTGGCACCACTGACATGTTCCTCGAAGAGTTTGCAGACTTCATACTTCATAGCATTGGCATACTCCGTCAAGTCTTTTACCTGCCGCTCTGTTGACTGTCGATCAGTGGTCGATGAGACTCTTGCGTATATTATTGCTCTCATAAAAAACTTTGTCTTTTATTGTCTCAATTTTGTGTATTCTACGCACGGTAAAACATAATTTTTTGAACCCATTATTTTTTTGCACCCAAAGGAATAAAACCTTCTCTGTGTTTATTGCTTATAGATGGATTTTCAAGTGTTCCATCTGCACCGTACCTACAATTTGGAAATTTGCTGCAGCCTACAAAAAGTCCATTACTGCCATTACATTGTTTTATACGAGAACCACAGTTCGGACACATACCTAATTTTAATATGCTCAATTGTTTTTCAGCTGACATTTTCACCTTGTTTTCTATACATTCTTTAATCAGTGAAATGGCATCTTCCATTTGTTCTTCGAGAGGTTTTGAAGATACCTCTTCACTGGTTGCAGAAGACAAATTTTTCTCTTCCTCAACTGTTGCTTCACTAACATTTTTCTCTTGCTGTTTTTCGTCTGACTCATCACGATGAACATCTTCTTTCGCAAACAGATTTTCGAATACCCGAAAGTCATTTTGATAGGCAAATTCTATGTAGGCAAAGAGTGTATTTCCATTTACTCCTTGCCCCTCTTCGACTTTCTTCAAGAGATCGTATCTTACAACTTTTATTTCCTTCCAGAGACGGTACATAGTGTAACCTTTTGCTTGGCGCCACTCCTTCAGGAGTTTTCCCAACTTTTTGTAATTTTCATTTTCCATGATGCAAAGATATAACATTTTTCTGATATAGCACATATATGTTATATTAAACATTCTTAATTCATTCAGAATATTTTCCTCTACACGAGGATTCGACTCTATCGGAATATCTGGGGTGCCCCCACCCGAGCTTGCTCGGTTTACGAACTTAAAAATCCGAAGTTCGTAGCCTAATAGGAAGTTGGCAAAATTTGCCAACGTCCACCGCCCCCAACTGACGTTGAAAGGAGCAAGCTCCGGTGCTAATTAGGCATGGAATTACACTCCAAGACCTCGTTCCTGACGGAAACTTTTAACTATGAAATATCAAAACAAACGCATCGAGAAATCAAATTTCTCTCTGAACACTGACTCTGAGACACTCCAGCATCTCACTCCTGTAATGATAAAAAATGATGAGCCAAAAAGCATTTACACTTGCTGAACTCCATATATTTTATGTATCTACAGCAACTCAAATAACAGAAAATGCAGTAGCAAAATAACACCATTTCAAGAAGGTTGCCGAAACAAATTTCCACAGGATATTTACAAAGAAAAAAGAAGTCTTTCACATGGATGTTGATAGTCTGGAAAAACATCTCAACGGTTCAAAAATTAAGATGTACGAGCATCATTATTTCTCTTTTTTCAAGTCCTATTTTCTATTGTTAAACAGTAGTATTTTACGGTTTGGGTTCAAACACGTGCTTAAACTCACGTTTAATAACGCGTGTTTACTCTCGTACAAAGTTCAATGTAACTTTTTCCATGATAAAATCAAGTATGAATGACACGTGAAATTATGTAATTCGATAGGTAAAAATAGCAGGAAGAAGCAAACTTTTTTAAGAGTGATTTCAACAATAAAAAGTGTTGTTGCAATGAAGTTTTTGAAGAGAAAATTTAACTTCATTCAGAGTAAAGATGGTTTCCGTTTTAATCTCTTGGAGAAGAGAAATACAAAGACGTTTCACTAAGAAAATGACCCCAAAACAAAAGTTGTTTCAAGGTCATTTCGTATTCCAAACCACTACAATTTTCAACAAGTGAAAAGTAACTTTCAATGTGTAGAAACTAAAGCCGTTATTTCCCTCAAATACTTCGCTGGGAATGGCAAAACAGTGTAATTTTTCATGATTAATTTCGCATAGATACCCATACCTTTAGGTGTGGGAGGAAATGCGGTATTCTTTTGATGTTAATATTGTTTTTCTTGTTTCTAACAGTTTAAGTTTCTTACAATTTACTCCCGGATGTATCTTTGTGCCAT
>JAZLGI010000048.1:0-42130 GCA_045616225.1 Sphaerochaetaceae bacterium | reverse complement strand
TTCATCTCTGGGACCTTCTACTGTATCCATTTCTGTTACAGATGTTCCCGGATTCTCTTGCATAAAAATATCAAAGTCCTCTTTATGTCTGTACTCTCTGCATTTACGTTCACTTTTGTAAGTAAAGTCTGTTTTCTTTTTAGTTAATATAAGTCAGTCCTCTAAAATTTATGGAAATCGGTAAGTTGTACTTATTTATATAGAAGGTAAATGTTTTCCAATACTTTCTAATCATTGTGTATAGGTCGGTGAAAAACCGACCTATTTTTGTCTTCAACCGGAAAACCGGAATGGTTGTTTAACAATACGGAAACCTCGAATAACTCTCGGGTGTATAAGAAAATACGGAAAACTGAAATGTCAAAAATTTGGTCGATAATTGGTCGAGAATTAGGGGAACAATTTTTGAAAATATCACAAAAATAACGTTGTAAGTCATTATGTTATAAAGAATTAAATGTAGTGTTGTTTGATATTTGAGGTGTTGTATGTAGTGTTTTTGGACAAAAAAATAACTCCTTGTTTTGTAAGGAGTTATGGTTGAGACCGGGAAGATTCGAACTTCTGACCCTCAGATCCGCAATCTGATGCTCTATCCAGCTGAGCTACGATCTCATTTGGAGAGGTTGAACTTGCTGTTTCAAAATTCAACATCCTAGATAATAAAAACCGGTTTTACCCGGTTTAATCGGAGTGGCCGGGATTTGAACCCGGGATACCGTTACCAGTATACCTCCTTAGCAGGGAGGCGCCTTCGGCCGCTCGGCCACCGCTCCAGATAAAAAAAACGGATGGAGAGGGATTCGAACCCCCGGTGACTTGCGCCACAACGGTTTTCAAGACCGCCGCCTTCGACCTCTCGGCCATCCATCCATATTTCAACCATGTAACAATACACATTGAAGTAAATTTTGTCAATGTAAAAAGAAATGGGACAAATCACCCAAGTCTCTCCTGCAATCCACTTACCGTTGCTACATTCCTGTCCTGGCGGGGTTGGGTGGCTGCAAGCAGCTTGGAATCTGTCCCACGCAAACAATAACTTAATCAGAGCTTTGATTCAAGTGTATAATGTAATTATGAAATGTTTTACATGAGATTGGTTAATTCTTCCCAGCGCTCATAATAGGCATCAAGGGTGTTTTTTAACTGTGAATAGCGTTTTTGAAGGCTTCCGTCTTTATCAAGAAAACCTTGTGAAAACTTATTCTCCAAATCTGTAATTTCTTCTTCAGTTGTTTCTATTTTAATTTCAAGAGCTTCAAATTCTTTCTGTTCTTTGAATGAAAGCCCTTTCTTTTCTCTGTTTTGAACTCTGGTATTCTGAAGTGGTTTCTTTTCCAATTTTTTTTCTTCTAACTCAAGTTGTCTTTCATGCCATTCTGAATAGTTGCCTTCAAATCTTTCTCCTTGAGGCATTACTATCATTTCGTTACAGATTCTATCCAAAAAAGCTCTGTCATGAGAGACACAGATAACGCATCCTTGAAAGTCAAGGATATACTGTTCAAGTCTTCTTAGAGTGTCTATGTCCAAATCATTTGTAGGTTCATCAAATACAAGAAAATTTGGATTCAAAACAAGTTTGCTCAAAAGATACAGTCTTCTTTTTTCCCCTCCCGAGAGTACTCCTATAGGGAGCCTGTGGAAAGAAGATGAAAAACCGAATAATTCAAGAAATCTTGCCGGAGTGACGGAAAAGTCATCTGCCAAAACTATGTTTTCACTTATTTCAGAGAAGAATTCTATTGGAGTTTTATTTAAGGGGAGATTAACAGAAGTTTGGTCGTAATAACCAAATACAGTATTGATTCCGGTATCAACTGTTCCGCTTTCCGGTGCAAGATTTGATGTAAGAAGTTCCAAAAGCGTTGTTTTTCCGCTGCCGTTTGGTCCAATTACTCCAAATCTCTGTCCTTTGACAAATTCAAGAGAGAAGTCGGAAAGAATCTTTTTGTCTCCTCTTGATACAGACACATTTTTAAGTTCAAGAATTTTCTTTCCCATTCTGCGTTGCAAACTTGAAAATGATCTGGTTTCTTCCGGAGCTTTTGTTTGCATGCTTTTCATTTCTTCTATTCTTTGTTTGCGTCCGCTGTCTTTTCCTGTTCTTGCTTTTGGACCTCTTTTAAGCCATTCCAGTTCTCTCCTGAGAATTGTTGCCAATCGGTCTTGTTCTTTCTGCATTGCATAGATTCGCTCTTCTCTTTTTTGGAGGAAGTCTGTGTATCCGCCTTCATAGAAGTAGGTTTTTCTTCTGTCTATTTCTATGATTCTTGAACAGATTCTATCAAGGAAGTATCTGTCATGGGTAACTAAAATTACAGTGCAATTCTTAGAATAGAGATAGTTTTCCAGCCATTCGATTGCAGGTATGTCCAAATGGTTTGTAGGTTCATCTAAAAGCATGATTTGAATGTCCATTGCAAGCATTCTTGCTATGGCTGCTTTTTTTTGCATACCTCCGGATAGAATGCTCATTGGAGTATCAAAGCTTATGTTAATTCCAAGTTCGCTCAGAAAACGTTTATATCTTTCTTCTATTTCCCATACTCCAAGTTCTTCCATTTTCTGAGAGAGTGAAGCATCTCCGTTTTCAAAGCGGTTTAACATATCAATTCTGTTGTCCGGATATTCTCTGAGATAATCTCCAAGTGTAGCACCGGTCTTAAAAGATACGTCCTGATCCAGTCTGCCGAGTTTTAATGAATTGTTTATTGTTATTTGACCGTTATCAGGGCTTAATGTACCGTCTATTATTTTTAGAAATGTAGATTTGCCGGCACCGTTTTTTCCTATTATTCCTATCTTTTCGCCTTCATTAAGACCAAAGCTGATATCTGAGAATAAATCTTCATCTTTTACTGATTTGGAAATCCCAAAAACTGATAGTGCATTCATCTGCAACAATTATAGTATGTACTTATTGATTTCTTCAATTAAGTTGATTACCTTTGGTGGGTATGGTTAACGAGAAGATTGATTTGGCTTATCAAAAATATGCAAAAGAACACTACAACACGGGAATTAAAGCAAATGTTTTTACCGGATTAGGTGTTGTTTTGGGGTCTTTGATTATTTCTGCAAATATTGTAATTATGCTGGGACCTGCCAATATGATTTCTGCAGGTTTCAACGGGCTTACAATGCTTATTCAGAAAATTGCATTGAAGTTTTTTGGAGTGAGATTACCTTTTGCTCCAATTTCTATACTTTTTAATGCTTTCCCAGCTTATTTGTCGTTTAAACATGTGGGGAAGAGGTTTACAGTTTTTAGTGCATTTTCTGTTGTTCTTATTTCTGTTTTTACAGATTTAATTCCTGAATTTGTCATTACGGAGGATAGGCTTCTTATTGCAGTTTTCGGAGGTCTGTTAAATGGTGTAGCTGCAGGTCTTATTCTCAGAAGTGGTGCTTGCACTGGTGGAACAGATTTTCTTGCAATGTATTTTTCAGTTAAAAAAAGTGTAAATACATTTAACGCAGTTCTTTGTTGTAATGTGTGTCTGATTCTTGTTGCAGGAGTTCTTTTTGGTATGGACAGTGCGCTATATTCAATTATTTATCAGTTTGTCAGCACACAGACAGTTAACTTTATCTATAAAAGATACGAGAAAAAGACTTTATTTATTGTTACGGAAAAGCCTCAGGAAGTAGCAGATGCAATTATGTCTTCTACTCATCACGGTTGTACTATTTTTAATTCTGCTGTTGGTAGTTATTCAGGTTCGCAGAGGCATGTTGTATACACAATAATAGGTGCAAATGAAACAGCTGTAGTAAGAAAGCAGATAAAGGGTACAGATCCATTGGCGTTTATCAATACTCTCAATTCAGATTCTGTAAGCGGCAACTTTTTCCAGAGACCTATTTCATGATATAGTAGAGCAAAACGGAGTGATGTCCGAGAGGTCTAAGGTAGCAGACTCGAAATCTGCCGTGGCTCAATGAGTCACCGAGGGTTCAAATCCCTCTCACTCCGAGTAAGGGATTTGAAGCTTTGCGGTGGGAGGACAACTGAGAGTTGTCCGAAGCAAAGCCGGCCTTAAGCGGACAACCGGGAGCGAAAAGGCAAATCCCTCTCACTCCGAGTAAGGTAGAACAGTGGTTGTCAACGAAAATGCTTATGTGTTTATGATTGACCCTTGAAAATTTGAAACGATACAATGAGTTTAATAGGAAGGTTAAGATGAAGAAAAGACAGTTGAAGAAAATTATGAATCTTTACGTGTTGGATGCAGAAGAAGATTTGATGATTCCACCATCAATTTACCGTGCAGAAGACAGGGAAATGATTAAGTTTTATTCAAAAGCCTGGAAAATTTCAAATCCTGAAAAGGCAAAAGAACTTGATGAAGCCATTGAAAAGGCAATCAAGGATGCTCAAGCCAAAATGGAGAAGGATGCCAATTGATTAATTCAAAACTAGGTTTTGGTTGTATGCGGCTGCCTCTCATTAACGGAGAGGTAGACAAAGCAGTTTTCTCTCAGATGATAGACTTGTATTTATCATGTGGGTTTAATTACTTTGATACAGCTCACGGATACCTGGACGGACAAAGTGAAACTGCACTCAGAGAATGTTTGGTTTCACGATACCCAAGAGAAAGCTTTATTTTAGCCAACAAACTCACAAATTCTTTTTTCCACAAAGAAGGTGGGGTAAGACCACTATTTGAGAGCCAACTTAAGGCTTGCGGTACTACATATTTTGATTGGTACCTCATGCATTCTCAAACTGCTGTAACGTACGAAAAATACAAACGACTCAATTGTTTCGAGACAGTAAACTCATTAAAAGAAGAGGGAAAGATAAGGCATATTGGGATTTCCTTTCATGACAAACCCTCTGTGTTAGACAGAATTTTGTCTGAACAACCAAAGATTGAGGCTGTTCAGATTCAGTTTAATTTTCTTGATTACGAAGATGCGGCTGTTGAGAGCAGACTTTGCTACGAAATTTGCAGAAAACACAACAAGAAAGTCTTTGTAATGGAACCTGTAAAAGGCGGAATTCTTTCTGATTATTATTCCCTTGCACTAAGGTTTGCAGGTAATTTTGAAGGAGTAGAATATGTTCTTTCAGGAATGAGCAGTGTATCTCAGATTAAAGAAAATGCTTCTATTTTTTCTGATTTTAAACCGTTGACTTTGGAAGAAAAAACAAAAATTGACAGTATTGTCTCAGAAATAAAAAAGACAGATTTGATTCAATGTACATCCTGTAGGTATTGTACTGCCGGCTGTCCTGAGCAGATTCCAATTCCGGATATTTTTGCATGTCTCAATTCAAAAAAGAAATACAATTCCAATCATTTTGATTTTTACTATAATTTAGTATGTGCAAATGTTAGACCATCTTCATGTATTGAATGTGGGAAATGTGAGAGAGTGTGTCCTCAACACTTGCCTATAAGGGATTATCTTAAATTGGCAACGGAAGCCTTTGAGAACTCAAACCACTGAATACTTACCTGATGAAAGTTCTGTTATCTCTTTTGACAGCAATTCTTTTTCAGGGGCGGGAATCATTCCGGAAAGTGTTACGT
Organism: Sphaerochaetaceae bacterium; assembly: GCA_045616225.1. Taxonomy (GTDB): domain Bacteria; phylum Spirochaetota; class Spirochaetia; order Sphaerochaetales; family Sphaerochaetaceae; genus JAZLGI01. The sequence goes on along the minus strand of JAZLGI010000048.1, from coordinate 36,581 downwards.
TAGTTTCAAATGATTCCTTAAGTTCACTTATGTTGTACTTTTGAAACAACAACTTGATTCTTTCATATAAATCGTATGAGAAAGTAAGCCTGAACTCTGTTTTTTCTACTCTTTCTTCTGTTTCTATTCCGTCAAGAACAGCTTTTACACTGTCTCCGTAAGCTTTGACAAGACCTCCTGTTCCAAGAAGAGTCCCGCCGAAATATCTTACAATCAAAACACAGATGTCTGAAATTCCGCTTCCCTTGAGAACTTCAAAAGCGGGTCTTCCTGCTGTGTTTTTAGGTTCATGATCATCAGAGAAAGAAAACTGAGTTTGGTTTATTACTGCAGCATGAACAACATGGTTAGCTTGAGGATGCAGTTTTCTTGTTTCTTCTACCAAAGTTTTGACTTGTTGGGCAGATGAACATTTTCTTGCAATTGCTATGAAACGGCTTTTTTTAATTATGAGCTCTGACTGTCGTTCTTCTTTTAAGATAATCACAAAAGAATAATATCACAATTAAGGATGTTTTGAAATTTAGTCTGTAATAGAGTATTATTACAAAGGTAAACGGAGGAAACATGGATATTGCTAAGTATATAGATCATACAGTTCTTGCTGCCAATGCTACTGAGGAGAAAATCTCCAAGCTTTGTGATGAAGCATCAAAATGGAATTTTGCCAGTGTTTGCGTTAATACTTGCTGGGCTTCTTTTTGTTCAGAAAAGCTTAAAGGAACAGGTGTAAATGTTTGTTGTGTCGTTGGTTTTCCACTTGGAGCTATGGCAACAGAAGCAAAGACCTACGAGGCGGCTCTTGCTGTAAAAAATGGAGCAACAGAAATTGATATGGTAATAAATATAGGTTGGCTTAAGGATAAAAAGGACGACCTTGTTAAGAATGATATTGCAGCAGTAAAACGTGCTTGCGGAAAAAATGTACTTAAGGTTATTATTGAGACTTGTCTTTTGACAGAAGAAGAGAAGGTCAGAGCTTGTGAACTTTCAGTTGCAGCAGGCGCAGATTTTGTAAAAACATCTACAGGTTTTTCCACTGCAGGAGCAACAGCAGAAGATGTAGCTCTTATGAGAAAAACAGTGGGAAACAGGGCAAAAGTAAAAGCTGCCGGAGGAATCAGAGATTTTGCTACGGCAATGAAAATGATTGAATCAGGTGCAGACCGCCTTGGTTGCAGTGCCGGCATTGCTATTGTAGAAGGTTCAAGATAATGTTTCCTGTTCAAAATGGGATAAGTGATGATTTTCTCAAGACCTTGGGGTTTCCTACTCTTGAAGTGCATAATACCTTTTCTCATTTTGATTTTACTCGGCCTGGGAGAAGAATATTGCTTTTGGGTCCTATGGGAAGTGGTAAGACAGAATTTTCTGCCAGACTGTGGCGTGATGCGGAGATTGCAAGAAGTAAAGGAAATGTTGTTAAAGAATTAACCAGTACGGGTTCTATTGACAGAAGAAATGTTTTCTTTATCAGAAGTTTTATTGACACTTCACGTTTTGACCAATATCCGGAAGATGCTCTTGCATTTAGAAGCGGCTATATAAGATGCGGCGAAAATATAGCACGTATTAAAGATTCTTTTGATTTTGAAAAAATCGTTAAAGAGCATCCAAATGTGGGGACTTACATCATTGACGAGGCTTCTTTTTTTGACGAAAGACTGGCTTATGTCGTGAGAAATCTTAGTGTTGAGAAGGGAATTATGTTTATTTTCCCTACATTAATTCTTAATTTCAGACGTGATATTTTTAATTCCACTGCTAGACTTATGCTTGATATGGCAACAGATGTAATTCCTCTCACTGCATATTGTGAGCATGAAAATTGCATTAAAGATGCCTTTTACACATACAGATATTATAAAGTTGACGGCAAAGAATGTCCTGCTCTTTACTTTGATCCTTTAATTGTAGTGGGCGGAGACAAAAAGAAATCCGGAAGTGAAGCAAATTATGCAAGCAGATGTGATGAACATCATTTTTTGCCGGGTAAGGAATATACTTTTTTCACATTAAAACCAATGGCACAAGATGCTTGTTCAGGTAATACCGATTCCTTAAAACAAGAATTGAGTAATCTGAAATATTCAGTGAAAGACAGTGCTCTTTGTCATAATCTTCAAAAGCGATATAAAGGAGATGCGAACGAAGAGATATATCTTAATTCCCTGTCTGTTCCTTATGTCGCGGAAAAGGCCCTTATGTACTTATTTAATGAACAAAATCTGCTTTCTGAAGAGCTGGTAGTCAAGTTTTCAGAAGAGTTGGATTTGGATAAACAATATATGATGAGAACCCTGGCTGACAACAAACGTACAATTTCGTTTGAACAAGGTCTTCTTTTTTGAAAAGTGTGATACAATTAACTAATTTTACGGGAGGTTTATATGGATGACCTTATGACTAAGCTTTATGAAGCTCGTGATTACATTAACAGCAAAACAAATAATTTAAAGATTTATGCAGGTCTTGTTCTGGGAAGCGGACTTGGAGACTTGGCAGACGAGATAGAAAACCCAATCTATGTAGATTATAAAGATATTCCGCATTTTCCTGTTTCTACCGTTTCTGGACACAAAGGGCGCTTTGTAATTGGAACTCTGGAAGGAAAGACAGTTGCCTGTATGCAAGGAAGATTCCATTTTTATGAAGGATGGTCAATGCAACAGGTTGTTTTCCCTATTAATGTTATGAAGGTTCTGGGAATAGAAAGATTAATTCTTACAAACGCTGCAGGTTGCGTTAACAGAAACTGGGAACCTGGCAACCTCATGATTATTAATGACCACATTAAACTTACAACTTCTGAAAACCCAATGAGAGGTCCAAATGAAGAAAAGCTTGGTTTGAGATTTTTTGACATGTCAAAAGCTTATGACCCGCAGTTGATTCAAATTGCAAAGAATGTTGCAAAAGAGCAGGGAATTGATATAAAAGAAGGAGTATATATGTATTTTGCAGGACCTTCTTTTGAGACACCTGCAGAAATCAGAGCTGCTGCAATGCTTGGCGCAGATGCTGTAGGTATGTCTACAGTTCCTGAAGTAATAGCTGCTTCACATTGCGGACTCAAAACACTTGGCATAAGCTGTATGACCAACATGGCGGCAGGTATTCTTGACCAATCTCTTAACCATATAGAAGTTTTGGAAACAGGGCTTAGAGTTCATAACCAGTTCGCAGCATTAATAAAAGGCATAGTAAAGGTATTCTAATGAAACGTTGTTCAATAATTATTCACAGTGTAAACGGAAACACATTTATCATTGGTTCTGCTCTTAAAGAGGCTCTTGAGAAAAATGATGTAGAAGTAAAATTCTATAGAGTAGAAGATGAGGATCTTCACATTTGGGCAAACAAAAATGAAACTGCAAATGATTTTTATGAAGATATTCTGGCTTTACCTGTGGCTTCTTTGGAAAACTTGAGAAAAAGTGACATGATTATCCTTGGATGCCAGACAAGATTTGGCAATGTGTCTGCAGAGATGAAAGAATTTATGGACAAGGCTTTTGGAATGGAAGAAACAAGAGAACTGGAAGACAAATTCTTTGCTTGTTTTACCAGTTGCAGACATTCTGTAAGTGAAGGTTCAAGAGCTTTGGATTCTATGATTTACTGGGCTCAGAGCTTGTCTTTGATACACATTCCTTTTGGTGTTCATACAGAAATCTGCGGATGTTCCCAGCCTTCTCAGGGACTTGTACATCTTGAAGGAAAAGAAAGTCTTGTCAGACCTTCTGCACAATTGGGAGAAGAAATTGAGGCATATGCCAAATATCTTGCCTCTTATATTCAAGAATGAAATTAAGTCAGCCAAAATCTGCAAGAACAATTAATACTGCAAGGGTTCTCAATCTATTAAGGACAGGTAAAGATTTGTCCAGGGCGGAGATTGCCAGATTGCTTGAGCTTAATAAGGTTTCTGTCGGAGAGATAATTGAAGACCTCTGTTCTTCAGGGCTTGTAAAAGAAACAGAAAAGGGAACAAGTACAAACGGAAGAAAACCTACGATTATTGAAATTGTTCCTGACTGCTTTTATGTTCTTGCTGTTAATATAGGCAGTAGATTTGTTACTACTGCTTTATTTGATTTATTGGGAAATACAATAAAGATAGAGAGAATTCCTTCTGTAAATACGGGAAAAGCAGAAGAATTTGTTGTTAATATTCTTAAGAGTTCAATGAGAACTCTTAAACTTGTTCCTCCTGAGAAAATCAAGGGATGCTGTATTACGGTTGGTGGTATTCTTTCAGAAGATGGAAGAATACTTGAATCTTGTTCCTATCTGCCTTGGAATGACATTCCGTTATGTGAAGTTCTTGAAAAAAACCTTGAATTGCCGGTTATCATGCTGGATTCCACTATGGCTCTTGTAGAAGCAGAGAAACTCATTAATCCTGAATTAAAGAGTTGTGAACCAACTATGTATGTTAATTGGGGAAGTAGTTTAAGCATGGCTCTTGTCTCAGGTGGAAGAGTAATGAGTACAAGCTATGGTTTTGGACACTTGAAAGTATCTGAAACAGGACTTTGTACCTGCGGAGGTGTTGGCTGTCTTGAGGCAAATGCTTCAAGTTGGGCAATCTCAGGCAATCTTGATGACAGACTCAGAGATATTTGGCCTCTTGTAAGTGAAAGGGCAATAGATACATTGGCAAATGCCTTAAAGTTATCAAGTCAGGTAACAGGTGCTTCAAATGTAATAATTGGTGGAGATGGCAGTACTATTTCTGCAAGATGCCTTAATTATCTTTGTGTTCAATGTAAAAGAATGAGAATCAAGGCTTCTGAGTTGGGAGACAAAGCCGTTATTCAAAGTACTGCAGAAGCAGCTTTGGACAAATGGTTTTACATGACATCTATGCTCCAAGAAGTTGCCGATTACATTTAATTATATTATTTTTAACTCCGGAGGCGTTATATGGAACGCAAGCAGTTTAAGACAGAAGTATCAGATCTTCTGAATCTCATTATTCATTCATTGTATTCTCACAAGGAAATCTTCTTAAGGGAACTGGTTTCCAATTCATCAGATGCCCTTGATAAGCTCAAGTACAAAACCCTAACAGAAGGAACTCAGCCGGAAGGTGAGCTTAGAATAGATTTGTCATTTACAGAGGGGGACAAGAGAACTCTTACCATTTCAGACAACGGAATTGGAATGACCAAGGATGAGCTGAATCAGAATCTTGGAACAATTGCTCACAGCGGAACAAAACACTTCCTTGCAAATTTAACAGGAGAGCAAAAAAAAGACAGCAATTTAATAGGACAGTTTGGAGTAGGTTTTTACAGCGCTTTTATGGTTGCAGACAAAGTAGATGTAATTTCTCGTGCCTTTGGAAGCTCTGAAGCATACAAATGGTCAAGTGACGGAAAAAGCAACTATACAATAGATGAAGCTACTCGCGATACAAACGGAACAACAATAATTCTTTACCTTAATGACGAGGGAAAAGAGTACGGAAACCGTTGGCAAATAGAGCAACTCATCAAGCAATACAGTGACCATATTGCCTACCCAATTTACCTATCCTATGACCAAAACACATACAACGACAAATACGAGGTAACAGGTTCAGAGCATAAGACCGAAAAAATCAACAGTGCTGCCGCACTTTGGACAAGAAGTAAGAGTGAACTTAAAGAAGATGATTATAATGAATTTTACAAGAATACAAGTTATGATCAGGAAAATCCTCTTTTTTATATTCATACAAAGGCAGAGGGCGCAACGGAATACACAACATTGTTCTTTATTCCTTCAAAAGCACCTTTTGATATGTATCACGCAGATTACAAACCTGGTGTAAAGCTTTATGTCAAAAGAGTTTACATTACCGATGATGATAAAGAACTTCTTCCTTCATATTTAAGGTTTGTCAGAGGAGTCATAGACAGTGAAGATTTACCTTTAAATGTTTCTAGAGAAATTCTTCAGCAGAATAAAGTTATGACTGCAATTAGAAATGCCTCAGTAAAAAAACTTTTAGGTGAATTTAAGAAAATTTCCGAGCAGAACCCGGAACTGTATACAAAGTTTATAGATGAGTTCAACAGACCTCTTAAAGAGGGACTTTACCAAGATTATGCCAACCGTGAAGAACTGCTTAATCTGGTAAGATTCAAGAGTACTTCTGTAGACGGATACACATCTCTGGCTTCTTATAAAGAAAGAATGGTTCCTGATCAGAAGAGTATCTATTATATAACAGGCACAAGCGAAGAAGCTCTTAAGAACTCTCCTCTCCTTGCATCTTTTAAGGAAAAGGGCATGGAAGTCCTTATTATGACGGATGATATTGATGAACTTGTCATTTCTTCTGTAGGTAAATTTGGAGAGCTTGAACTTAAAGCTGTAAACAAAAGTGGAACAATGGATGATTTCACTACAGAAGAAGAAAGAAAAAAAGTTCAAAAAGAGAATTCAAGTTTGGCAGAGAAAATTAAAAAGGCTTTGGAAGAAAGAGTAAAAGATGTTGTTATCTCTTCAAGGCTTTCCGGAACTTCTGCAGTTGTTGTTGTAGATTCAAATGATCCAACACTTCAGATGCAACAGTTGTTTAAAGCAATGGGGCAGGGAGATATGCCTGAGACAAAGCCTATCTTGGAAATTAATGCTTCTGATTTATTTGTAAAGAAGATAGGGGAAAGCAATGATGATGACTTTGTAAAGAAGGCTTCTTCTGTTCTTTTGGATCAGGCTCTTCTTGCAGAAGGAATAATGCCAAATAATCCTGCACAGTTTGCAAAAACTTTGCATGATTTACTTGTATAAGTTAAGAAATTAATTGACATTCAATGGGGCTGCAACCAAGTCTAAATGACTTTTGTTACAGCCCCTTTTATTTTAAAAAAAGAGATGCCGGACAACACTAAATAGGGAGAGAAAAGTGCCCGGCATCTTAATCACACTAAGGAGGTATGAAAAAACTATTGCTCTTACTAAGAGTAAGCAAGAACCGTGCCAAATTGTTAAAGTATATCTTCTGTGCTACTATTTGCAGGTTTTAACATTTCTCTGCATATTTTTTGGTGCGAATAATTACTACACCTGTGAAAAAAATTCACATGTTGACGATATCTTTTTCTGTTTTTAATCTTTGTTCTATGCAAGATAGCATTCTTAATAAGAAATTCAAATATTCATACAGTAATGTTGCCACAATTCTGGTTCTTATTAATGTGGGAGTATTTTTGGCAACTAATTACCTCAACATTTCAATTTATGGAATTCCGTTGTTGTACTGGCTGTCAATTGTTCCCGGTTTTATAAGGCAAGGCTTTGTTTGGCAGTTTGTTACTTATATGTTTGTTCACAGTTCTTTTTCTCATTTGCTGTTCAATATGTACGCATTGTTAATGTTTGGTATGACATTGGAACGTGCAATTGGGAGCAAAGAGTTTCTTTTGTTTTATCTGTTAACCGGAACAATAGGCGGGGTGCTGAGTTGGCTTTCAGGAATGATATTCCAAAGTCCTAACGCTATTATTCTTGGCGCCAGCGGCGCAGTATATGCAATATTGTTTTTGAGTTCGGTATTTTATCCAACTGCAAGAATCTTGCTTTTCTTCTGTATTCCGTTAAAGATGCCTCTTGCCGTTTTATTTTTTATTGGTTTTGAGTGTTTTTTTGAGATTACGGGTTCTGCAGACGGGGTTGCCCATCTTGTTCACCTTTTGAGTATTTTGGTTGCATGGATTTATTGTCTTGTAAGATTCAGAATTAGTCCTCTTAAGGTTTATAAAAGCGTTCTTTGATTATTTCTTATCCAAACCAATCAGATAAATTTCAAAGCTGTCTGTTCTGCATGCTTGGGGTTTTAAAGTTTTTGCTTTTACAAACATTGTTCTCATTGTCTGAAGAATTTGTTGTTGTCCTCCGCCTTGGAAAATCTTAATAACAAGATTGCCATGGACTTTAAGCTGCTCCTGAGCTAAAAAAACAACTTGTTCTGCAAGCCACTCACTTCTTGTTGTATCTACAGTTCTATTTCCCGTTGTCATAGGAGCTGCATCAGATATTATGGCATCAAAAGGACCGTGAGATGTTAATTTTTCTCTTATTTCTTTTGAGAAAGCGTCACCTTGGTAGGCCGTTACCGTTGGTGGTACAGGATTTAAATTCAATGGGTTAAGGTCTACGGAAATAATATTTCCTTTACCTTTTATAAGTTCTCTGTGGCAATATAAGGTCCAGCTTCCAGGTGCTGCACCCACATCAAGCACAGTATCTCCGGGTTTTATTATGTTGTTTACCTTCTGAATTTCTTCAAGTTTGTAGACACTTCTGGCAGGATATCCTTCTTTGTGAGCTCTTTGTGTATAGGAATCTGCTGTATCTCTTCTGCTGGTTGCCATTTCCTTTATACTAGTGCCTTTTAATTTGTTTGTCACTTTGTTTTTTTTGTTGTAACTTTTAATCGGGAATGTTGTTTGTATAATGGAATAAACAGGAGAAACAATATGAAGAAATGTTTGATTATTGCAACTATTATGATTTGTCTTTCTTTCTCAGCTTTTGCTGCTATGAGTAACTATAGTATTTCAGCAGGTCTTGGAATAACACCTTCACTTGGATTCAGTGCAGATTATGATGTTTTTGAATTTAATTTGGAAGCCAGAGCTTTGGGTGCTCATGTTGAAGTAGACGCAGATTTTTTAAGAAGTGAACGACATGATCTTGATTTTGGATTTGGTATTGGTGTTAATAAGAATCTTCTTGTAGATATGTTTTCTGCACTGCTTACTTTAGGACAGGCACAAGATTTATGGTATTGCTCATTTGACCTTATGGTAAGATATACATTCCATATAAATGAACATAACAGTTTATTCATTGGAACCGGAATTCCACTTTGTATGGCAGAATTGTCAGAAGATAGTTTTTCTCCAAAATTCTATCTTGCAGAGCAGGACGGATTAAAGAGAACAGGGGAAAATGCACTTCTGTATAATACAAAGATAGGCTACAGATATACCTTCTGATGCAAAAACTCCCTTGAAAAAGTTGGATTTTTGCTTGCTGATTATTAAGCACAAGATTGATTGTATTTGTTGAATAACAGATTTGTTTTAAGCTTTCAGGGGCTGTCTTTTGGCAGCCCCATATGTTTATTGGATTAACTCCATTCTGCGTAGCCGTATTCTTTTCTTATGTCTGCACAGCGTTTTTTGATTACGTCGTATATGATTTCCAATTTTTCATCATGGTGGACAAATGAACTCTTCATTGCATTTATGGAGATTTTTTCAAGGTCTTTAATGTTAAGACCGTAGGTATCTGTAGCAATTGCCATTTCTTTAGAAAGGTTTGTGTCACTCATGAGTCTGTTGTCTGTGCAAAGACATACTCTGAAATGATTTCTGAAGAAAATAGGGAAAGGGTGTGTGCCATAGCTCTTGCATGCTCCTGTTCCCACATTACTTGTCAGGCACATTTCAAGTGTTATTCGCTTGTCCTGAATGTAATGAGCAAGGTCTCCCATTTTTTCTACTTTAAGACCGTCAAGGTTCATATCATCAATGAGTTTGGTTCCATGTCCTATTCTGTCTGCTCCACACACTTGAATAGCTTGCCAAATAGACTCTACTCCAAAGGCTTCTCCTGCGTGAATTGTCATATTGAAGTTTTGATTTTTTATATGCTGAAAGGCTTCAAGATGTTTTTTTGGAGGATTGTTGAATTCATCACCTGCCAGATCAAAACCAACAACACCTCTGTCTCTGAAAGCTGTTGCAAGTTTTGCAATTTCCAAGCTTATTGTTGGGCTCTGGTTTCTCATAGCACATAAGATTACTCCATAATGAACTCCTGTATCATGCTTTCCCTGTTCCATTCCTGCAAGCACAGATGTAACGACCTGTTGCATAGAAAGGCCTTTGAGGGTGTGAAGAACAGGCGAAAACCTTATTTCTCCGTAGACAATATTCTGAGAGTGCCAATCAAGAACTGCTTCATAGGCAATTCTTTCCAAAGCTTCTTCTGTTTGCATTATTGCTGTAGTAACGTCAAAAGCCTGAAGATAAACAGAAAGGCTCTTTATCTTTCCTCCCTGAATAAACCAGTCGTGCAACTCTTTTTCGTTTTGGGTAGGAAGAGTTACTTCATACTTTTTTGCCAAATCAATAACAGTTGCCGGTCTGAGACCTCCGTCAAGGTGGTCATGTAGTTCTACTTTTGGAATACGTTCTATTATTTCGCGTGGTATCATGGTTTTATATTACACTTAAACCATTAAAAAGAAAACAATTGAAGACAAACTTTAACCTTATATAAAGAGAGGGCTGCAACTTTAAGTTACAGCCCCATATATAATCAAAGCTCAAATAGTATGATTACCCTCATTATTTTGCGAGCTTTGTTAAGAGGGCTTTTGTTTCTTCAACAACTTTATCCAAGTCAAAAGTGAATGATTCGTCCAGATTGCTTCTGAGTTTGACCTCGCATTTTCCTTCTTGGAAGCTGCGGTTTCCAAGAGTAATTCTTACAGGAATTCCAATAAGGTCTGCATCTGCGAACTTAACACCGGCAGTTTCTTTACGATCATCATAAAGAACTTCTATTCCGGCAGAAGTTAATTCATTGTAAATCTTCTCTGAAACTTCTGTATCCTTTATTAAGCTTATGAAATGAACCTGATAAGGAGCAACTGCAAGAGGAAGTTTAAGTCCTTTGTCGTCATTGTATTCTTCACAAAGACAGGCTAGAAGTCTTCCTATTCCTATACCGTAAGAACCCATAATTACAGGCTTTCTCTGTCCGTTCTCATCCTGGAAGTAACAATTCATTACTTCTGAATAACGTGTTCCAAGTTGGAAAATATTTCCAACCTCAACACCTTTTGAAGAATTCAAAGGCTGTCCGCATTCAGGACATTTATAGTCCTGAGCTGCAGAGGCAATATCTGCAACAGTACCTGTATAGTCTGTTCCGAAATTGGTGTTGAGATAGTGATAACCTTCTTTATTTGCTCCTGCAACAAGGTTGTTTGATTTTGCAACTGAATCGTCAATAATTACAACAGTACCGGTTTTGCATCCTATTGGAGAACCAAAACCAGGAACCATTCCGGCAGCAACAATTTCTTCTTCATGAGCCGGTCTCATGCTGTTTGCACGGGCTGCATTCTGGAGCTTGTTTTCTTCTATGTCTAAGTCTCCGCGGACAAGACCAACAATGAGCTTATCCTCTTCCTCTCCGTTCTGATCATTGATGTATGTTCCTACCATGAAGAGAGCTTTTGCAGTTTGTTGAGGTTTAATGTTAAGGTAGGTACAAAGGTCCTCTATTGTTTTTGAATTTGGAGTACTTACAAGTTCTTTTGCCTTTGGCTCTGCCGCATAGTATTCTTTCTGGAATCTTGCAACCTGTCTGTTTGCTGTATATCCGCAATGAGGACAATGAATTATTGTGTCTTCTCCAATAGGTGAAAGATACATATATTCATGGGAGACTTTTCCGCCCATCATACCGCTGTCTGCACCAACTGCAACAACAGGCAGACCGCAGCGTTTAAAAATTCTGAAATATGCGTCATAGTGAGCTTTATAGACTTTTTCAAGACCTGCCTGGTCTTTATCAAAGCTATAGCTGTCTTTCATTGTGAATTCTCTTACACGTATGAGACCTGCTCTTGGGCGTGGGTCATCTCTCCATTTAGTCTGAAGTTGGTAAACAAGAAGAGGAAGGCGCTTGTAGGAATCAATGACATTTCTTGCAAGGTCTGTACAAGCTTCTTCGTGTGTCATTGCAAGGCACATATCTGTATCTCTTCTATCTTTAAAGCGAGTCATTTCCTTATCTATGCTGTAAAAACGTCCGGTTTCTTTCCAAAGATCTCCCGGGTTTACAACAGGCATGAGCAATTCCTGAGCCCCAAGAGCATTCATTTCTTCTCTGACAATTGCAGAAATTTTCTGAATACTGCGGTATCCCAGCGGAAGCAATGAAAAAATACCGGCGGCCAGCTGGTCAATAAAACCTGCTCTTAGAAGGTATTCATAGCCTTTTGAATCTGCACCGGCAGGTGCTTCACGAAGTGTTTTTGCAAACAATTGACTCATCTTCATAATTACTATCTCCATAGGCGCAGTTTTCAAATGGTGCGCCGCGTTCCAATTGTATAAAAAAAAGCCTGATGTTACAATGTTTTGTATGTTTTTGGACTATGATGTTGTAGTTATAGGTGGTGGTCCTGCAGGACTTGCCGCGGCCTTTGGAGCTAAAGAAAAAGAGCCAAATCTCAGTGTTGCAGTAATTGAACGTGATAAGCAGGCGGGAGGAATTCTCAACCAGTGTATTCATAACGGTTTTGGACTTCATTACTTTAAGGAAGAATTGACAGGTCCTGAGTATGCTTCACGTTTTGTGACTAAGGCAGAGAAGTCCGGAGTTGTCTTTTTTACAGATACAATGGTTCTTTCCATAGAAGGGAAAACTGTAAATGCTGTAAGCGGTAAATTTGGTTTTGTCCGGATAAATGCAAAAGCAATTATTCTTGCAATGGGATGCCGTGAAAGAACAAGAGGTGCTCTTGCACTTCCGGGAGACAGACCTGCAGGTGTTTTTACTGCAGGCACTGCACAACGTTACATAAACATAGAAGGGTACATGGTAGGCCGTCGTGTGGTGATTCTGGGTAGCGGTGACATTGGCCTAATTATGGCAAGACGTTTGACATTAGAAGGTGCAAAAGTACTTGCCTGTGTAGAACTCTGCCCTTATTCAAACGGTTTGAACAGAAACATTGTCCAATGCCTTGAGGACTACAATATTCCTCTGTATCTTTCCCATACAATTACAAAAATCACGGGAAAACACAGAGTAGAAAGTGTTACAGTGTCTCAAGTAGATTCAAAAAATATTCCTATTTCGGGAACAGAAAAGGAATTTGAATGTGATACGGTTTTATTAAGTGTTGGACTTATTCCTGAGAATGAACTCACTTCTGCGGCAAAAATAGAACTGGATAAACGTACGAACGGAGCTGTTGTTTATGAAAACCGCCAGACAATGACAGAAGGAGTGTTTGCCTGCGGAAATGTTCTTCATGTCCACGATTTGGTAGATTTTGTAACTCAGGAATCGCTTTTGGCGGGAAAATCTGCCGCAGAGTATGTAGTAAAAGGCCGGAAAGACACTTTAAAGACAATTGAACTTAAGACAGGATTTGGTGTGAGATATACGGTTCCGCAGAAAATCAGACCTCAAAATGTAGAAAAAAACTGTGAAGTTTTCTTTAGAGTTACCGGTGTTTTCAAGGAAGGAGATATTGTAGTAAAGGATAAAGAGAAGGTTATTGCCACATATCATAGAAATCATTTAGCTCCGGGAGAAATGGAAAAAATAATTCTGTTGAAATCTCAACTTGATACCGCAGATGAAATTGAGATTTCCCTTGAAGTCAAAGGAGAGCAGAAATGAAAGAGCTAATCTGTATAGTATGTCCAAGAGGTTGCCACTTAAAGGTTGATGAAAACAATGATTATTCCGTAAGCGGAAACAACTGTCCAAAAGGAGCAGAATACGGACACAGAGAGCTTACAAATCCAACAAGAGTACTCACAAGTATTGTCAGGATTAAAGATGCTTCTATTACTTGTTGCCCTGTTAAAACAAACAAACCCATTCCAAAAGCAATGATTATGGATGTAATGGGAACTTTGAAGAATATAGAATTAACTTCTCCTGTGAAGATAGGTGATGTTGTTATAGAAAATGTATGCAATACCGGTGCAGACTGGATTGTAACCAGGAATCTTTGATAAATGCCAATTACCAAGAAAAAGCTTCTCACATTAAAAGAGAGAACAAGAACAAGAAAAATTGCCCTCATTCTTCAGGAAAATGCTCACAAGGCAAAGATAGGTGAAGACGTAGACATAAACTACATTAATGATATTGTTCCTCTTGAGGGACTTGAACCTGTTGACGGCAAAACAGATTTAAAGCATTTGTCTTTCTTGCTGGAGGACTACGGTCAACTCTTATTGTCAAGACTTGGCGCAGAGCCAAGTGATTGGGACTTTTTGGATGATGAAGGTTCTCTTGATGTCTCAAAAAGAGTCATTCAAGACAAAGTTCTTATTCTTGACAGGATAAGAAGTCCTTTTAATGTTGGTTCAATTTTCAGAAGTGCAGACAGTTTTGGAATAAAGAAAATCATTCTTGTGGAAGGCACTGCTTCTCCGGAACATCAAAGAGCAAGAAGAACTTCAAGAGGATGTATAGAAACAGTTGACTGGGTTTTTATGTCAGAAGAAGAAACTCTGGAATTTCTGAAAAACTATGACTGCTCACAGATTATGGCACTTGAACTAGGAGGAAGTGACATAAATACCTTTTCGTTTCCAAGTAGCGGAGTTGCGGTATTAGGCAGTGAAGAACTTGGAGTGAGTCCCGAAATATTAAAATGTTGCAAAAGCCGTGTTTCAATTCCAATGGCCGGAACAAAAGGTTCTTTAAATGTTTCTGTTGCAGCAGGGATTATGCTTCAGAGTTGGTTTGCTCATCATCAATAATCTTCTTAGAAGACGGCATAACGCAAAAAGCAAACTCTCCCTTGACGACTTTAAGATTTGAAATGACCTGAGAAGCTGTTCCCACAATGAACTCTTCAAAAGTTTTTGTTAATTCTCTTCCAAGGCAAATCTGTCTTGTGTCATCTATTTCCTGTATTTCCTGTAAAGTTTTCAAAATCCTGAATGGGCTTTCGTAAACAATGAAAGCTTCTTCTCTGTCTATTAATTCCTGCAATCTCTTTTTTCTTCTTCCGCTCTTTGGACTGAGAAAACCTTCAAAAGTAAAAGTTTTTCCCATTAAACCGGCAGCACTTATAAGAGTGACAGAAGCAGATGCTCCGGGAATAGGGACAATCTTAAAACCCGCCTGTCTGACTTCCCTGGCAAGAATACTTCCGGGATCACTTACTCCCGGGGTGCCTGCATCTGAACAATAGGCAATATCAAGACCTTGAGTCAAAAGGTTAATTATGCCCTGACTTGAATTGCTTTCATTATGAGCATGGCAAGCTATTAATCTTTTTCCGGTTATTCCAAGATGGGTGAGAAGAGTCTGTGTGTGGCGTGTGTCTTCGCAGGCAATGACGTCAACAGATTTTAAAGTTGAGACAGCACGGAATGTGATGTCATCCAGATTTCCTATAGGGGTTGCAACCATGAACAAAGTAGCCATAATGCAAATTATAACAGAAAATTGCTTTTTTTTAATGCTTATTACTGTTAAAATTACTTCATGCCTAAGAAAAAACTGAGAATTTTTGATTTGTTCACTGTTGCAATGAAGAATTTTGAAACCCAAGATAGAATTCTGTTTTCATGGAACAGAAACAGAATTGCTCTTTCCCATGCACTTGCAATGCAGTTGTATAGGCTTATTCCGGAAGAAGAATCAAATCTTTCTGTTGATCTTTGTCCTAATATTTCAAAAAGTTCTAAGATTCTGGAACCTGAGATCCTTCTTCATGACAGGGATACCGGACACAAGATTCTTGCCGTTGTTTGCAGAAATGACTATCTGACAGAAGCAGAACAGAAAAAGCTCATAGAACTTAGGAAAAATTTAAAATGTGAATTGGTTCTGGCCTTAGCATTCATGCCAAGCAAGAATTACAGTCTTCTGTACAGAGTTGCCATGGACTATGTGGAATATTACCACTTTGACAGGAATACCATGACAATGGACATGATTCGTTCAAGTAAATTTGAAATGCCAAAAGATAAGAATCAACTTACACTTGGAATAGGGAAGAAGAAATAAGACTGAATATTGTTCACATCTCTTCTTAGTGATATATTCTCATAATTGAAAGAGGAACTTATGAATTACAGTAAGCGAACAGTAACATGCGGCGCCTTAAGAGGCACAGATGCCGGAAAAACCGTTATTCTAAACGGTTGGGTGCACCGTGACAGAAACCACGGAGCCCTTCATTTTATTAATCTTCGTGACCGTTACGGAATTACTCAGGTTGTAGTAGATGATGATGCTTCAGAGGAACTTCAGAAAGTAGCATCTGAACTGAAGATGGAGTATTGTATTGCAGTTACAGGTACTGTACGCCGTCGTCCTGATAACATGGTAAACAAGGACATGGATACAGGAGAAATAGAGGTCAAGGCAGAGCAAATAGAAATCCTTTCACGCTGTGCAACACTTCCTTTCATGATAGAAGATGAGAATTCTGCAAATGAAGATCTTAGACTTAAGTACAGATTCCTTGATCTCAGATCTGCAGGAATGCAGAAGAGAATTAAACTCAGACATGAATTTATTAAAGCTATCCGTGATTATCTTTGTAATGAAGATTTCTATGAAATAGAAACTCCAACTCTTATAAGAAGTACTCCTGAAGGAGCAAGAGACTTCCTTGTTCCTTCAAGAAAATATCCTGGAAAGTTCTATGCCCTTCCACAGAGTCCACAGCTTTACAAACAGCTTCTTATGGTAAGCGGATTTGACAAGTATTTCCAAATTGCCCGTTGTTACCGTGATGAAGATGCCCGTGGAGACAGACAGCTTGAGTTTACTCAGTTAGATCTTGAGATGAGCTTTGTTCAGAGAGATGATGTCCTTTCACTTATGGAAAGACTTTTTGGCTATGTTTTCAAGAAAGTAATGAACTATGATTTGCCGGCTCATTTCAGAAGAATAGATTACTATGACGCAATGAACACCTACGGTTGTGATAAACCGGATTTGAGGTTTGAATGTGAGATACATGACCTTGATGACATTGTCTCACGTTCTACATTTGAAGCTTATAAGACAATACTTGCTTCTAAGGGTCATGTAAAAGCAGTTTTGGCTCCAAAAACAGAAGGTTTTGAGTTTACAAGAAAGTATCTGGATTCAATTGGAGAAGCAGCAAAAGTATACGGTGCTCAGTTTGTGCCTTTCATTAAAATAGGTGCAAACAATGAGCTTTCCGGAAGCAGTGCAAAATACTTTGCAGGAATGGAATCAGAACTCTGTTCTTACATGGGTGCAAAAGAAGGTGATGTAATACTCATGGTTGCTCATGAGAACTGGAAGAAGTGCTGTGCATCTGCAGGTGCTGTCAGAAGTAAAATAGGAAAAGACCTTGGTCTTATAAAGCCGGGCTTTGCATTCTGTTGGGTTGTTGACTTCCCATTGTTTGAGTACAACGAGGAAGAAGGACACTGGGAAGCTGCACACCATATGTTCAGTATGCCTCAGGCAAGATTTATTCCAACACTTGAAGAAAATCCTGGTGAAGTCCGCGGAGACCTTTACGACATGGTATGTAATGGTTACGAATGTGCCTCCGGTTCAATAAGAATTCATGATGTAGACCTTCAGAAGAGAATTTTCAGAATTTGTAACTTCAGTGATGAAGAAGCAGAAAAGAAATTTGGATTCCTTCTCAATGCCTTTAAGTTTGGACCTCCACCGCACGGAGGAATAGCCCCTGGAATTGACAGATTGGTCATGATTATGAGTGAGCAGACTTCAATAAAGGAAGTAATTGCTTTCCCTAAAAACAGCTTTGCAGTTTCTCCAATGGACGACTGTCCTAATGAAGTAGACCAGAAGCAGCTTGATGAACTCAAGATTTATTTTAAGACCGAAGAAAACAAATAATGAAAGGAAATGTGGAACAGGTTTCTGTTCCACAGTTTTTTTAAGATGAAATCTGCAGAACTGTCATACATTAACTCTTGTTACTCATTCGATATTAATAGAATTTCAAATCTCAGAAAGGTTTGTCAGGTAAAAGGTATTATAGGACAGCCAAGAGCTCTTTCTGCTTTGAAAATGGGAATGAGTGTTAATTCAAAGGGTTACAACATATACATAAGCGGCGACAACGGAACAGGAAGAAAAAGTGCAGTTAGGCAAATAGCATCAGAACTCACAGGTCAAATGTATGACTTGGCCTATGTATATAATTTTGTAAAGCCCACAGCTCCGGTCTTACTTGTCATGAAAAGTCCTGATGGCAGCGCCCTTTATTCAACAATGGAAAAAGTAGCAGAACTGGTAAAAAACAATAGTTTTGACGAAGCTGTAATAACAGTAAACTCTTTTTCTACTGAAAATGACAAAGTAAGAACTTTTCTCAATCAAGTTTTAAATGCTTTGAATAAGCATGACAGTCAGATTTCAAAATACAGAATAAACCTCATTGTAAATAACAGCGGAAAAAACTCCAGACCTGTTGTTGAGGAATTTCATTGTACCCAGGAGAATTTTTTTGGGCAGGTAAATGCAGAGTCGGAATTCCCTCATCTTGAAATGACAGGCGGTTCTGTTCTTGAAGCAGCGGGAGGTTTCTTTGTTACTTCTGCAAGTCAACTTATTTCTCATCCTCTGTTATGGGAAAATCTCAAATTGTTTGCAGACAGCTCCTGTTATCTTGTAAAAGACGGAAAAGAGGACTCCAAATCCTTTATAAGACCTTTGACTCCAGTTATTCCTGTAAAAATCATCATCATAGGCAGTGATGAGCTATATGATAAACTCTGTGAAAATGATGATCAGTTTTTAAGATTGTTCAAGGTGTGTGCAGAGTTTGATTTCTCAATGCCTGCTTCAGATGACAATGTTGGCGGTACAATTGCATATCTTCTGGATTTGGCATCAAAACAGGGATTGAAGCCAGTTACAGATGATGCACTTTGCGAGTTGTTGAATTACAGTTCCTGGACTGCAGAAATGAGAGATGAACTTACTGCAAAAGTTGCAGAAATTGGAGATCTTCTTTCTGAATCAGATTATGTTGCAGAAAAGTTCATAGATGCAAAAGCAGTAAAAAAAGCAATTGAAGAAAGAGACTTTGCAAACGGACTCACAGAAGAAAGAATCAACAGGGAAATAAGCAACGGAGAAATGATTATTTCTCTTGAAGGTTCAAAAATTGGGGTGGTAAACGGTTTGGCTGTTATGGACAGGGGACTTGTCTCTTTTGGGACTCCTACTGTAATTTCTGTTTCAGTTGCCCCGGGCAGTGAAGGAATAGTAAACATAGAACATGAAGCGGGACTCAGCGGTGAAATACACGATAAAGGACTGCTGATTCTGCAAGGTTATCTGAGAAAACAATATGCAAGGAATTTTCCTTTATCTATTTATGCAGGAATTTGTTTTGAACAGAGTTATGCAGAAGTAGACGGAGACAGTGCGTCTTCAAGTGAACTGTTTGCCTTATTAAGTGCAATAGGAGAACTTCCTGTCCGTCAGGACATTGCTGTCACCGGGTCTGTTAATCAGATGGGAGACATTCAGCCTGTAGGAGGAATAAATGAGAAGATTACGGGTTTCTTTGATATTTGTAATCTCATGGGGCTTACGGGAAGACAAGGAGTAATTATTCCAAAACAGAATACTAAAACGCTTATTCTTCCTTCAAAAGTGACAGAAGCAATAGAAAAAAGGTTGTTCCATATATATCCCATTTCCACAATTGATGAGGGCATGGAAATCTTAACTCAAAGAATTGCAGGAATCAGAAATGTCAAAGGTGTTTTTCCGGCAGACAGTATTAACAAGATTATTGAAAACCGTTTGAGAAAACTTTACGAACTCTCAAAACCGGCATGATGAGGTAAAAATGAAATTAAAAGATTTTGTCAGTAATATGTTTGAAGTCTTGAATATGGGGGATTTTCAGGGAATAGATATCTCTTTGAATGGACTTCAGGTTGGAGATTATGATAATGAAGTCAGGAAAATTGCCTTTGCCGTAGATGCATGCCAGGCTTCAATTGATGAGGCAATAAAGCAAAAGGCAAATCTTTTATTTGTTCATCACGGTTTGTTCTGGGGTAAGCCGTTGTCAATTACAGGCAGTCATTATTCAAGGATAAAAACTATGCTTGATAACAATTTGGCTCTCTTTGCCTGCCATCTCCCGCTGGACGCACATTTAGAGCTTGGCAACAATGCTCAAATAGCCAAAACCTTAAATCTGAAAGATGTAAAACCTTTTTCTGACTATCATGGGAAAATGATAGGTTGTAAAGGTACATTGCCTTATGGTCTTTCATGTGAAGAGATAATTAAAAAGCTTGGAAAAGAAGTCAATGAACACAATGTTATTATCCATGGCGGAAAAGAAAAGAATATGACAATAGGAATAGTGTCAGGTTCTGCAGCACATGATGTGGAAGATGCAATTAAAGAGAACTTGGATTGTTATATTACCGGAGAGTCTTCACATTCCTGTTATCACACGTGTCTTGAAGATAAAATAAATATGTTATGCCTGGGGCATTACGATACAGAAACTTTTGGTGTAAGAGCTGTAATGGAGTTTGTGAGCAGAAATTATAATCTAGAAACAACATTTATTGATATTCCTACATGTTTGTAGTAATTTAAATAAGATGAAAACTTTCAAGAGATTTCTCCCTCTGTTATTATCAATTCTCATTGTGATTGCAGACCAGTACACAAAGTTATGGGTAATTAAGACAATTCCTTTGAACACAATATATAAAGAGTACCTCGGAGATTTTCTTTGGATTGTTCATGTCAGAAATACCGGTGCTGCCTTTAGTATGGGTGCAAGTTCAAGCATGGTATTCAGAATAGTTGTTTTCATTATTTTCCCAATAGTTATAATGGGAGTTCTGACATACGCTATTATTTCAAAGAAAGATTATTTTACCACCGCTCAATGCTGGTTTGCTGCAGGAATTGTAGGTGGCGGAGTAGGAACAATCATTGACAGAATTGTAAGATTTGATGAAGGAGTAGTTGATTTCATCAGCGTTAACTTCTATGGTCTGTTTGGACTGGAACGTTGGCCAACTTTTAATGTCAGCGACAGTATGGTTGTTGTTTTTGTCTTCCTTTTCTCAATTTCTTTGGTTTGTTCGGAAGTAGATGGTGAAGATGATGACGAACAAACAGAGTGAAGATAAGTTTAAAATTCTGGAAGATTGCTCTTGGTTTCCTTTTAATGATGAACCTGTAATTAATTCTGAAGATTACGCAACAAGTTTTTCAAATCCTCAAGTTCTTTTGCCGTCTGAATCTTGTGACGGAAAATGGCATATGTTCTTTCATTCCTGGATTGGTATTCATCATTTCATTTCTGATAGTGGCATTGCCTGGAAACCAAGAAAAATGGTTGAGGTAAAAGGGCAGTTTCCTTTTATTTACAGGGAAAAAGAGAATTATTATCTTTTGTATGAGAAACATGATACAAGTTTATTTGCATCAAAGAACAACCCTACAAGAGGTTATAAGAATTCCAGAATAGAACTCCGTTCTTCAACAGATTTGATAACTTGGAGTAAGCCAAGAGTTCTTTTAGAGGCAAAAGATGTACCGTTTGCCGGGGATTATGTGCCAAATCCAAGGGTTTCCAATCCCCAGTTGGTAAAGACGGGTAATACCTACAGACTTTATTTTGGTGCTTCTTCTGTTGAAATGCCTGACACATCTCAAAAGTTTTCCAGATATTTTTCATTTGCAGAGAGCAATGATATAAAAGGGCATTATTCTTTGGGGGTATACTCAAAGATACTTATTGAATCAGAACCGGATGATCTTTATTCAAATCTTGCCTGTGGTTATGTAAAAGTTTTAAAACTTGAAAATTCTTTTTATGCTTTTCAGTGTTCTGCTTTTTGGGATGATAAAAAGAAGAAAACATCCAGTAATTTGTTACTTTTGAAAAGTACAGATGGACTTTACTGGCAAAGATGTAAAGACAAACCTTTGTTAACAACTTCTGATTACGGTTGGTCAGATACTTACATCATGAGTTGTGATGTTCATTACAGTGAAGCAGAGAGAAACTGGTATTGTTATTTCAGCTCAGTGGGACATAATTCAAAAAAACAGGAAAAAGAATCTATAGGTCTTTTCTTAGGAACTGTTCCTGTTATTCAAGAATCAAAGGACGAAAGACTCAGAACAGTATTAGCATCTTTTTTCAACTGAGAAAAATAGTATCCAACGGTTTTGATAAAAGAAAACTGTTTACAGCTTTTACAGTCTCGTTCCAACCTTCTGCTTTAGGATATGAAAAATATCCGTGGACTTGTTGTTTTACTGTGAGTAATCTTGCAGGAACTTCAGCAGAGCGAAGTGATTTTTCATAATAAACAGCATCATCTCTCATTGGGTCATATTCAGGGGATATAATTAATGTCTGCGGAAGTCTTGAAAAATCTATTGCCAAAAGCGGAGAAAAAGAAGGATCCAGTATATCTTTAGGTTCTCTCTGGTAGTTCTGGATGCAAAAAACTATATCTTTTGGAGAAATGCTTGGGTTGTCTTTGTATTTGATAAAACTTTCTGTTCTTAACCTGCAGTCTGTAATAGGCTCAATAAGAATCTGACCTGCAATTGAAGGTCCTTTTCTGTCTCTGGAAAGTCTTGAAACAGCCGCAACAAGATTTCCGCCTGCACCATCACCCATGAGAAATACTTTCTGAGGATCTATTTTCCAGTATCTTGCACCTTGGCTTGCCCAAATAAGAGCATTGTAACAATCTTCTACAGGAATAGGAAATTTATAATTTGGGGCAAGTCTATAATCTACAGCCAATACAGCAGCACCGGTATCAACGCAAATATTACTGCAAATTGCCCTGCATTTATCCATATTTCCAAGTATCCATCCGCCATCATGGTAAAAAATAATCAAGGCATGAGGCTCTGATATGTTTTTTTTGGTAAACAAATAGCCTGTAATTGCACTTGAACCTACAGATGGAATTATAAAAGTTTTCTCGTTTACTTTTGAAAACTGGGGTTGATAGAGTTTTTTCAGATAACGATTTTTATTTTCTGAGCTGTTTATTCTGTCTATTTCCTGTTGAGTAGCATTAGATACGTCTTTCAATGACAGACCGTCTTTTATTGAGAGAAGTCTGACTGTTTTTTTAGACAAATTATATTCGCTCATGATAATTTGATGATATACTTAATTTTATAATTTATGCAATCTTGGGAGAGATGAATTAAAGATAATGAAAAGTGTTCTTGTGGTAGTAGATTTCCAGAACGATTTTATTTCAGGAAAACTGGGATTTGAAAAGGCAGCTTTGTTGAGGATTCCCATAAAAAAGAGAATTGAGAAAGCACTTGATGAAGGTGAAGACTTGATTTTTACTATGGATACTCACTATGAAGATACATATTTTTCAAAAACAGAAGGGAAAAATCTTCCGGTGTTGCACTGTGTAAAAGATTCTTGGGGATGGCAGCTGGATGATTCTGTTGCTAATTTCAAAAACAAAGGTTTGGTTTTTGAGAAACAAACATTCGGCAGCATGGAATTGGCAGAGTACTTAAGAAAACAAAACTACCAAAAAATAGAATTGTGTGGACTTGTTTGCAGTATTTGCGTTGCCAGCAATGCTGTTTTAGCCAAGGCTGCTTGCAGTGAAGCACAGGTTATAGTGGACAGCTCTTTAACAGAAGATGTAGAAGAAAGTGTTAAGGAAAGAACTTTTAATTCACTTAAGGCTTTGCACATAAATATTGTCGGAGGTAAAAAATGACTATTCTTGTTACAGGAGGAGCAGGATACATAGGGTCTCATGCCTGTGTGGAATTAATAAACAAAGGTTATGAAGTAATTGTTGTAGATAATCTTGCAAACAGCCATGAAGAGTCTTTAAACAGGATTAAGGAAATAACAGGAATCAAGCCTCTGTTTTACAAAGCAGATGTTTGTGATGAGAAAGCTTTGGATGAAATTTTCTCTTCTCATAAAATAGATTGTGTTATCCATTTTGCAGGCTTAAAAGCTGTTGGTGAAAGTGTATATAAACCTCTTGAATATTTTACAAATAATTTGGACAGTACATTTGCCCTTGTTAAGACAATGGGAAAATACAAGGTAAATAATATTGTCTTTTCTTCAAGTGCTACAGTTTATTCTTCTGACAATACTGTTCCTCTGGATGAAAATGCCAAGACTGGAGATTGTTCAAATCCTTACGGTTGGACAAAATATATGCAAGAACAGATGTTCCGTTGTTTTGCCGTTGCAAATCCTGAATTGTCTGTGGTCCTTCTAAGATATTTTAATCCTGTCGGAGCTCACAAAAGCGGTCTTATAGGAGAGGATCCGCAGGGAATTCCAAATAATCTCATGCCTTACGTGAGCCAGGTTGCTATTGGAAAACGTGAATTTCTCACAGTGTTTGGAGATGACTATGATACTCCGGACGGGACAGGAGTCAGGGATTATCTTCATGTGGTAGACCTTGCAAGGGCTCATGTTCTTGCAGTTGACTATGCTGTAAAGCACAGCGGTTGTGAAGCATTTAATATTGGAACTGGAAAGGGTTCAAGCGTTCTTGATATAGTGCATGCTTTTGAAAAGGCTTGTGGCCATGCTGTTCCTTATAAAATTGGACCAAGAAGGGCCGGAGATCTTGCAACCGTATACAGTGATACCAAGAAGGCAAAAGAAGTTCTTGGTTTTGAAACAGAATATGGGTTGGATGATATGTGTTCATCTGCCTGGAATTGGCAAAAAAAGAATCCCAATGGGTTTTCTTGCTGATGGAGGTATAAAATGGAAAAAGTAATAACCATAGGAAGACAATTTGGAAGCGGAGGACATGAAGTTGGAAGCAGACTTGCCAAAAGACTTGGTATTCCTCTCTATGATAAGGAAATTCTTTCTCTCACTGCAGAAAACAGTCGTTTTGCGGAGAGTTATCTTCAGAAAGTAGATGAAAAAAGACCTGTTTTTTTAGGAACAGGATCAAGTTCTTTCTTTGCTGGAGCTTCATTGGGTACAACTGGGGATGTTATGTTTTCTCAGTTTTATCATCTTTCTGTTAATGATCAGGTTTTCTTTGAGCAGTCAAAGGTAATTCATGAACTTGCAGATAAGGGACCTTGTGTCATAGTAGGCAGGGGTAGTGACTATATTCTAAGAGACAGAGAAAGCATTAATATCTTTGTTTATGCAGATATCAATGACAGAATAGAAAGAAAACTGTCTTTGGCAGAGAATTCTCAATTATCAAGAGAACAGGTAGAAAAGCTTATAATTACAACAGACAAGAATCGTGCTAAATTCTACGAGTATTATACACATGAGGTTTGGGGAGATGCTAAACACTATGACCTTTGTGTAAGTACAAGTTCTGTTGGCGTAGATGGTGCTGTAGATGTTATAGTAAGTTTCCTTGAAAGCTATCATAAGAAAAGCATCATGCCTGATAAATGAGGGAAAAGTATCTAAGACGTTTAAAAAGGTTAAATTCTCTTGAAGTTTATTATGACAATAAGCTGATTTTCTCAAGCAGACGACATTGGCTTAATCCTTTGTTTGAGTTTGAGGATTGGTTAAAGCATAATCCTGTAGAAGATAGGAATCTTCTTTCTGTTCATGATGCTATTGACGGAAAGGCTGCTGCTGTTCTTACATATAGGCTTGGTATTGCAAGAATTAATTCAGATATTATGAGTTCTCTTGCTGCATCATATTTTGAAAAAAAAGGTGTTGAATACCATTACAGTAAAATTGTAGACAAGATTCTTTGTATAACAGAAGACATACTTACAGAAGAAATTTCAGATGAAGAAGCATATGAGATGTTGTCAAAACGTGCCGGAAGAAAATAAAGAGCCGGAACAAAAAGATCCGGCTCTGATTTATTGTTTTTTTCAGCAAGTAGCTTTTTTCTTTGCTATAAAACAGTAGGCAAATACAATTGCAATTCCGCAGATTCCAATGATATCTGTCACGAGACCTGCATAAATAAGTAAAAGACCACTTACTGCAGATAATACTCTAAGTGACCAATGAAGAGGTTTTAGAAGATAGCCTTCCAAAGCCAGAGAAACTCCAAACAAACCTATCAGGGATGTAATAATAAGTTCAACCGAGTGTATAAAACCTTCATTCATAAGAATCATGGCAGGGTTAAGGCAGAACATATAAGGAACAATGAAAGCAGCAATAGCAAGTTTAGTTGCCGTGAGTCCTGTTTTCATTGGGTCTGACTTTGCAATTGCAGAACCTGCATAGGCTGCCAGAGCAACCGGAGGAGTAATATCCGCAACAATACCAAAGTAGAAGACAAAGAAATGTGCTGCTACACGAGGTATTCCAAGCTGTATGAGAATTGGTGCACAGGTGGAGGCCATAATACAATAGTTTGCAGTAGTAGGAACGCCCATTCCCAAAACAATACAGCAAAGCATTGTCATAAACATTGCTAAAAGTAAGCCAAGTGTTGGGTTTGGAACAGCTTTGCTGAGGTTTACAACACCGCCAATTATTCTTGAAGCAAGTCCTGTAACGGTAATGCATCCTGCAACCATTCCTGCCATTGAACAGGCTACTATGATTGTAACGCAGCTTTTTCCACCGGCAGAAAGAGAATTAAAAATCATCTCTCCTGTTTTTTTTGCAATAGGTTTAACCTTTTTCTCCGTTTTGATTGTATCAGGGAGCGCAACCAGAATTGTAACGACAATTGCAATGGAGGCAGAATATGCCAATGAACGGATATTTCCTGCAACGAGCCAAATCAAAAGAATAAGAGGAAGCAGAAGATAGATGCTTTTAATGAGATTTCTGAATTTTGGAAGTGAGTTTCTGTCTTCTCCTTTGAGACCTAGTTTTTTGGCTTCAAGATGAACAGAAATAAAGATACCTGCAAAATAAAGAACTGCCGGAAGTACTGCCCAAAGAGCAACCTGACCATAACTTTCACCCATGTATTCTGCCATAAGGAAAGCCGCAGCACCCATAATAGGAGGCATAATCTGTCCTCCTGTTGAGGCACTGGCTTCTACAGCTGCAGCAAATTCAGGTTTGTACCCGGTTTCTTTCATCATTGGAATTGTTACAGAACCTGTGGTTACTGTGTTTCCTACACTGGAACCGGAAACCATTCCGCAAAGTGCAGATGAAATAACAGCAACTTTTGCAGGACCGCCGGAAGCCCAGCCAACTAATGAATTTGCAAGATTTATGAAGAAATTTGCAACTCCTGTTCTTTCAAGGAATGCTCCAAAAATAATGAAAATTGCTATAAATTTTGAACAAACCTGAAGCGGGGTGGACATAATGCCACTTGTACCGTAGAACATTGTGTATACGACTCTTGAAAGATTTTGTCCGCTTGCAAAGGTGTAAATCAAAAGCAGTCCTACAACACATAAAATAGGAAGTCCTACACATCTTCTGCAAAGCTCTGCAAGACTTAAAATTGCAAACACGGCAATTGCTATGTAGAATACTGCGCCGGGTACTGCTGACTTTGAAGTAGGGTTAATCTTACTTGCAGATGTAATAACCATTACAAGTCTGTTGTAATTAAGGCAGTAAAAGAAGAAACAAGCAGAGCCCAAAATCATAATTATCCAGTCATAGATTGGTAATTTGTTTGCTTGGACCTTTGTTTTTGAAATAGGATAT
This sequence comes from Sphaerochaetaceae bacterium, assembly GCA_045616225.1. Lineage (GTDB taxonomy): Bacteria > Spirochaetota > Spirochaetia > Sphaerochaetales > Sphaerochaetaceae > JAZLGI01. The sequence goes on along the minus strand of JAZLGI010000048.1, from coordinate 9,178 downwards.
GTCAAGTATCCCATGATGACAGAGAATCCCAAGAATGCGGTAAGTCTAACCGGAATATCTGCTGTTGAAAATAAAGTTGACCAAATACAAAACAGTGAAAAAACAGCCGTTATTGAATCTACTATTATTTTAGGAATTCCTGTCCAGATTCTTGTTGCAGACTCTTTATCATACTTTCGCATGATTTCATTTGCAGTCAGGTCTTTTTCCATTGTCTTTTCTGACATATGTCCTCCTCGCAACAAATAGGTTGGCAACTTAAAGCTACCAACCTATTAATTGTTTGTTAAATTAGATTTTTCTTACTTTGAACCGTATGTTCCGGCTTTGATAACATATTTGCTATAGAACGGACAACCGGCTATAAGATTGTCTGCATGAGCATCATCTATATTAACAAGATAAACAGTTTTTGCTGTTGCTAAATCTGTAATGGCTGTTGTAGGAGCTCCTGCAACTACAAATGCAGCATCTATTTTTCCGTCTTTTAATGAATCTGCACTGTCTCCAAAGCTCTGATATACAGCCTTTATGTCTTTTTCTGTCATTCCGTATGCTGTAAGAGCATCAATTGCGTTAAAGTAAACACCAGAACCAATTGCTCCAATTGAAACTGTCTTGCCCTTAAGGTCTGCAACTGAAGTAATTGAAGGATCTGTTGTAACAATCTGTACCTGTTCCATGTACAGAGCGGCAACAACTGAGAAACCCTCTACAGGAGAATCAAATAATCTTTCTCCGTTGTATGCATAGCTCATTACATCTGATTGTACAAATCCAAGCTGTACATCACCGGAATCTACATCTTCTATATTTGCTTTTGATCCGCCTGAAGTGACTGCTGTTACGGAATACTTTGTGTTGTTTGTAATATATCCTGCAAGAACACTTCCAAATCCGTAATATGTTCCTGTATCTCCACCTGTTCCAAATGAAAGAGCTGTTTCTTTTCCAATGCCGGCTCCGCTCTTAACAGAAGCTACTTTGTATCCCTTTTCTTCAAAATACTTTGCTGCACCAGGATGATAAGGAACTGCTGTTACAGATGATGCAAAATCAAGACTTAATTCTGCACCCTTTGCATGCTGGGCTGTAATAGCATCTGCATTATCAAAAATAGTTGAAACTATTGAATATACTTCGTCTGTAGGTATGTCATCACGGACAATTACAACAGCACCTATGGCAACTGTTTTTGTGTCTGCCTGAGCTGCACTGGCAGATGATGAATCTACAGCAGAAGCTGTGGAAGCTGATGAAGAATTGTTCTTGGAGCATGAAACACAGAGAGTGATTGCCAAAAGAACGATAAGAATAGAATATAAAGCTTTTTTCATAAAACGCCTCTTTTCATTAGGTTTAACCGACTATGAAAACAAGGTTACCAAAAAAGCGTAATTGTTAAAAACACTTTTTTCCAAACAAAAAATAGTAATTGCTACAACCAAAAACTTGTGGTAATTTTAGTTTATGAATTTTCTTGTATTAAAATATTTTAGAGTTGTTGCAGAAGAACTTAACATTACTCACGCATCAAGAAGGCTCTATATTTCTCAACAGGCTTTAAGTTCTCACATAAGGAATTTGGAAGAAGAACTTGGGGTAAGTCTTTTTAACAGAAGTCCAAGACTAAGCTTAACAGATGCAGGGAATTGCCTTTATGAAGCCACAAAAGAAATTGCCAATGTTACAAGTCAATTAAATGACAAATTAAATGAAATCAGAAAGGAAAACAGAGGAGAACTAAGAATTGGTATTTCGTTTACAAGAGGGCAGTTTTTCCTTCCTCATATTATTCCGCAATACTCATTGTCTTACCCAAAGGTAAGAATCAATATATTTGAAGAATCATCACAAAGTCTATTTGCCAGACTCTTAAGAGGTGAAATAGATTTCTGGATTACTGCTGACCAACCTCAAGTAGAAGGATTTGTTATGGAACCTTTGTTTACTGAGAGATTCAATTTAATTGTTCCTGTCAAAGTGCTTGAACGTACTTACGGTGCAAAAAGAGCAGAGGAATTAAGGAAAAAAATAAAAGAATCACTGGATTTAAGAGATCTCATGGAATGTCCGTTTGTACTTTTAAACTCCAGAAACCGCTCAAGGGAACTTTTTGATGATGCAATGCGCGCAAATCATCTTGTTCCTAATATCATTCTGGAGACAGATAACAGCCAGACAGCATTTGCCCTAGCTCAAAGAGATATGGCCTTGACAATTTATTCTGAAATGTTCCTGAAGAGCTATTCCGGAAAACTGAATCCGGACGTAGAAATAGTATCATTGGAAAAATATCTTAAAGAAGATTTACTCCATATATATTATGCAGAAGGTACGATTTCCGGATTCAGACAAAGTTTCTTAAATGAAGTACACAGAATATTTGGCTAAGAATAGACTAAGCAATAGATAAATAAACAGATATTAAGTATTGTAAAACCTTGCTCGTTGTGTAAAAATTCGCCGTATATTATAACCTTTATATTTGACAAAACAATAAAATACTTAATATATTATAAGTAAACTTACAATAGGATTTGATATGGCTTCCATTTCTGAAATTTACGGTTCTAATGTTTTTGACGACAAAGTAATGAAACACTGGCTTCCTAAAGGCACTTACGACGCATTAAAGGCCACAATTCGTGTTGGAAAAGATTTGGATTTGAATATAGCCAACGTGGTTGCAAATGCAATGAAAGATTGGGCTATTGAGCATGGAGCAACACATTACACACATTGGTTCCAGCCAATGACAGGTGCAACTGCGGAAAAACACGACAGTTTTATCTGCCCGCAAAATGACGGCTCAGTGATAATGGAATTCAGCGGAAAAGAGCTTATCAAAGGGGAGCCCGATGCTTCGTCCTTCCCTTCCGGAGGACTCAGAGCAACATTTGAAGCCAGAGGCTATACTGCTTGGGATCCTACCAGTTTTGCTTTTATCAAAGAAGGAACTCTTTGTATTCCTACAGCATTTTGTTCTTACAGCGGAGAAGTGTTGGACAAAAAGACACCATTGTTAAAATCAATGGAAGCTCTTAACTCACAAGCTCTAAGAATTCTCAAATTGTTCGGAAAAACCAATGTGCAGCGGGTAAATGCCTCTGTAGGTCTGGAACAGGAATACTTTCTCATAGATAAAGAACTGTTTAATAAAAGAAGAGATTTGAAATTCTGCGGAAGAACAATTCTGGGAGCAAAACCTCCAAAAGGACAGGAATTGAATGACCATTACTTTGGAGCAATAAAACCAATAGTTTTAAAGTTCATGAAGGAACTGAACGAAGAGTTATGGAAGTTTGGAATTCCTGCAAAAACAGAACATAATGAAACTGCTCCTGCTCAGCATGAGTTGGCATCTATTCATTCAACGGTAAATCTCTCAGTAGACAGAAATCTTCTTATTATGGAAGAGATGAAAAAAACTGCAGACCGTCTGGGAATGGCATGTCTCTTACATGAAAAACCATTTGAAGGAATCAACGGAAGCGGAAAACATAATAACTGGTCATTATGTACAGATTCCGGGGAGAACTTACTGGAACCGGGAGAATCATATAGAGAAAATGTTCAATTTCTCCTGTTTGTTGTTGCAGTGGTTGAGGCCATGGACAAATACAATGATTTACTCAGTGCAACAATTGCCAGTCCTTCAAATGACTGTCGTCTTGGTTCAGATGAAGCTCCACCTTTTATTGTAAGCGTTTATTTGGGAGATGAACTTTCCAACATGCTTTCTTCATTTAATGTAGGAACAACATCAAAGAAGAAGGGAAAAGAATCTTTGGGACTTGGAGTTGGAGTACTGCCTAATCTTCCTAAAGATGGTGCAGACAGAAACAGAACAAGTCCTGTAGCATTTACAGGAAACAAGTTTGAATTCAGAATGCTTGGGTCTCAGATAAATGCCTCAGAACCAAACGTAGTAATAAACACAGCTGTGGCAGAAGCTCTGTCAGGCTATGCAGATATACTTGAGCAAGCAGCCAATTTTGACCTTGCTGTGGCAAAGATAATACAGGATGTTTATACAAAGCACAGCAGAATAATTTTTAACGGAAATAATTACTCAAAGGAATGGAGAAAAGAGGCTGCAAACAGAGGTCTTGTTGAATTCAGAACAACAGCTGAAGCGGCAACTGCGTTAATTGCTGAAAAAAACATAAAACTTTTTGAGAAATTTGGTATTTTCACAAAAGCAGAATTGGAAAGCCGTTATGAGATAATTCTCAGTTATTACAGCAAGACAGAGAATATAGAAGCTTTGACTATGCTTGAAATGCTCAACAGTGAAATCATTCCGGCTGCAATTGAATACAGTGGAATAGTTGCAAAGAGCATTAATCAGAAAAAGAGTGTTTCTATTTCTATGTCATGTATGGCAGAGACCAAGCTTCTTGAAAAAATGGAGAAACAAATAAATACAATTCTTTGTAAAATACCTTTGTTGGAAGGTTATGTAGAACAGGCAAAAAAAATAAGTGATACGTTGGAGAAAGCATTATTCTACAGTAATACAATTGTTCCTATGATGAAAGAAATCAGAACGGAAACAGATGAGCTGGAACCTTTGGTAGGAAAAAAATACTGGCCGTTTCCTACAAACGAAGAATTGATTTTTAGCGTATAATAAACGCAAGGGGGCAAAATGAGTACTCACATTAATGCACAAAAGGGGCAAATTGCAGAAAAGGTTATTCTACCGGGAGATCCTCTCAGAGCAAAATTCATTGCAGAAAACTTTCTTGAAAATGTTGAGTGTTATAACACTGTAAGGAATATGTTTGGTTTTACCGGAACTTACAAGGGAAAAAGAGTAAGTGTTCAGGGAACTGGTATGGGAATGCCATCTATTGGCATTTATGCTTATGAACTTATCAATGATTTCGGATGTAAAAGTTTAATCAGAACAGGCACATGTGGTTCTTTTCTTTCTTCGTTTACTCTTGGAGATTTGATAATAGCTCAGGCAGCTGCTTCTGATAGTTCTGCTCAAAGAATAAGATTTGGACAGGAAGTGTCTTTTCCTGCAGTTGCAGATTTTTCGCTTTTACGGCAAACCGTTGAAAAAGCAGAAGAACTCAAGCTTAATTTTAAAGTGGGAACCGTTGTTTCTTCGGACTTGTTTTATATGGATGACGATACGGAGTATCAGAAATTAATCAAGTTTGGTGTATGTGCAGCAGAAATGGAATGTGCAGAATTGTTTACTTTGGGTGCCAGGTTTGGTGTTAGGACACTTGGAGTTCTTACTGTAAGTGATATGATTTATGAGAATAAATCGGCTTCTGCAGAGGAAAGAGAGAAGTCGTTTACAAGTATGATGAAACTTGCTTTGGAGGCAATCTGATTATGGAAACAAACGTAGTTGTTGTTGGTGGGTCCAATCTTGATATATGTGCAAAGTCGCTCATGGATATTGTTCCAAAGGACTCAAATATTGGAAAAGTTCAGTTTGGAGTAGGAGGAGTTGCGAGAAACATTGCAGAATTTATGTCTCTTTTGGGAAATAATACCAGTCTTCTTACCGCAATAACCAATAACGGGTTTGGAAGAGTAATCCAGGACAATGCAAGCCAACAGGGTATTTCCCTTTTATGTGAGCCTTTTCAAGACGGAGAATATCAGACAGGTGTTTATGTATATGTTGTAAATGACAAAGGAGAACTGGTTGTTGGCGTAAATGAGATGGACGTAACAAATCTTCTCACTCCGGAAGTAATTAAAGAACATATCAACCCTCTTTATTTTGCTGAGGATATCATAATAGAAGCTAATTTACCTCAGAACACAATAGAATATATCTGTTCTCATAACTTTAAAATAATTGCAGATTCTGTTTCTTCCGTAAAATGTTCACGTTTGGCAAATGTAATAGATAAGCTTTATCTCTTGAAGGCAAATAAAGCAGAAGCAGAGATTCTTACAGGACAAAAAGACTTGGAAGACCAAATAAGAGTTTTTGTTGATAAGGGTTTAAATAGGGGAATCATTACTTTGGGAAAAGACGGTGCAAGTTGCTTTGAAAAAACAAACTCCGGAATTACTTATTGGGTTATGAGAAATCCTTCAAATAATACAATTACAGATACAAGCGGTTGTGGAGATGCCTTTATATCAGGTTTTGTTACTGCTTTAATGAGAGATAAAACTATGAAGCAATCTCTTGTATGTGGGCAGGCAGCAGCAGCAATTAATGCCAGAAGTATGTCTTCTGTAAACAGAGATGAAATTTCTTACTACAGTGTCAAAGATTTCATAAATGAAGAATTAAAAAACATTGAAATCGTGGAAAAAACAATATGAATAAGTTAATAGATTTGTCGCTTGAAGTTAAAAATGCTTTTGAAAAAGGGTTGCCGGTTGTTGCTTTGGAAAGCACAATTATTAGCCATGGAATGCCGTATCCAAAAAATGTTGAGACTGCAATTGCAGTTGAAAAAACTGTAAGAGAACACGGGGCTGTCCCTGCAACAATAGCAATTATTAACGGAAGATTAAAAGTTGGTCTTTCTTCAGAAGAGCTTGAATACTTTGGAAAAAAAGGAACAGCTATAACAAAGGTAAGCAGAAGGGATATTCCGGTAGTTGTTGCAAAAAAAGAAGACGGAGCTACAACTGTTGCTGCAACAATGATAATAGCTTCAATGGCAGGAATTAAAGTATTTGCAACGGGAGGCATAGGCGGAGTTCACCGTGGTGCTGAGACCACAATGGATATCTCTGCAGATTTGGATGAATTCACAAAGACTCCGGTTCTTGTTGTTTGTGCAGGAGCAAAAGCAATTCTGGATTTGAACCTTACCATGGAGTATATGGAAACAAAAGGGATTCCTGTTTTCTGCTACAAAACAGATGAGCTTCCGGCTTTTTATTCAAGACAAAGCGGAATCAAAGCTCCTTTCAGAGCAAATAGTGCAAAGGAGCTTGCTTTAATATGGAATGCAAAAGAAGAACTGGGAATACAAGGCGGTTTTCTTGTTGCCAATCCTATTCCTGAACAGTACAGCATGGATACTGTCAGAATAAATAATGCAATTGATGAAGCAATTACAGAAATGAACAGGCTTGGTATCAAAGGAAAGGAAACAACCCCTTATCTTTTGGACAAAATTCAAAAGATTACAGGTGGAGACAGCCTTGAGTCCAATATAAAACTTGTTTTAAACAATGCTGCTTTGGCAGCTGAAATAGCTACAAACTTATGAAACAGTGTCCAAAATCCGGCTCATGTGGAGCATGTGCTTTCAACGGAGTCAAATACTCAAAACAACTTCAGGAGAAACAGAAGTACGTAGAAAAGCAAATAGCAAAATTCGGTCCGGTTGCTCCTATTTTGGGAATGGCAGATCCTTTCTATTACAGAAATAAGATTCAGTCTGTTTTTGGAACAGATTCAAAAGGCAATATAGTCAATGGTATTTACAGGCAGGGAACTCATTCTATCATTCCTGTTAGCGGTTGTATGTTAGAAGACAAAGAAGGGGATGCTGTTCTTAGTTCTGTAAAAGAGTTTGTAAAAAAGAGAAAAATTACAGCTTATGATGAAGATGAACATAAAGGGTTTTTGAGACATGTTTTGATTAGGCGTGGCGTTGCTACGAATCAGACAATGGTAGTTCTTGTTGTTTCTTCTTTTAATTTTAAACAGAAAAATGATTTCGTAAGGGAGTTAACTCAAAAGCATCCCTCTGTCAAGACAATCTTACTGAATAGGAATACAGAACAGACTTCAATGGTTCTTTCTGATGAACCGGAAAAGATTATTTATGGAGATGGTTACATAGTAGATGAGCTTTGCGGTCTTCATTTTAGAATAAGTGCTAAAAGTTTCTATCAGGTCAATCCTTATCAAACTGCCAAATTATATACAATTGCTATGAGAATGGCTCGTTTTAAGGGTAATGAGAAGGTAATAGATGCTTACTGTGGCACTGGCACTATTGGGCTTATAGCTTCTCAATATGCAAAAGAAGTAGTTGGAATAGAGTTGAATCCGCAGGCTGTTGCAGATGCAGAGAATAATGCCCAGATTAACAACATCTCCAATGTCAGTTTCATTACTGCAGATGCCAGCCTCAAACTCAAGGAGATGGCAAAAAACAAAGAGAGTGCAGATGTTGTATTCATGGATCCTCCCAGAAGCGGTAGCGACGAAAGGTTTTTGGCATCACTCATAAAGCTTTCTCCCAAAACAATCATATACATTTCATGTAACCCTGAGACTCTCTCAAGAGATCTCAGATATCTTTGCAATATGAGCAATTACAGTGTCATTGGTGCCCAACCTGTAGATATGTTCCCTCAAACCAGCCACCTTGAGACGGTTGTCCTTTTAAGTGGGCAAAAAATTGACAGTCATATCAGCATCGATTTGGATGTCGAGAAGCTTGAAGGCAAGTCAGGGACCGCCACATATGATGAGATAAAGGAATATATTGAAAAGAAGTATGGCATGAAAGTTTCTACTCTCTATATAGGACAAATCAAAGATAAGGTCGGGATTAAGGAGAGAAAGAACTACAATGTTGGTTCTGGAAAAGGTAGGGTTCCAACCTGCCCGAAGGAAAAAGAAGAAGCCATCATGGATGCATTTAGGCATTTCAGATTGATATGAGACTAATAGGCAAGCTCCTGGATAAAAGATTTTCTGTAAGACATGTCAGCTGTACCAAAAATTGTACTAAGACGATGATAGAATAAGTATAAATGGACGAAGAAAAGAAAGAACAAAAAGTACAAGCTAAGAAGGCACTAACAATTTTTTTAATAATAGTGCTCCTGGTGGCAGCATTTTTCGACTTACGCTTATTTATGCGAACTCGAGAACTAGAAGCAGATAATTTAAGGCTAAGAGCTGAGTCTGAAGCTAGTGTTGAGATAGCAAAGCGGATTGTTGAGCAATATGAAGCGCTGGCAGAGGAAGTGGCTAAAGTAACTCAAATATCTGCAGACTTAGAACTGGAAAGAAAAGAACAATTAGCTGAGCTTGAAAAATTAGTCGAAGAAGCTGTTCAAAAGGTAGATGGCTATATTGGTTACGGAGAGCTTGGTAGCATCCCAAGTGAAATCAAAAATAGAGTAGTTGGCATAAAAGGAAAAACCTCAGAGGGCTTTTATGAAGCCAGCGCCTTTTCAATGTTTGAACACGGCATATATGTTACATGTTACC
>JAZLGI010000047.1:0-2045 GCA_045616225.1 Sphaerochaetaceae bacterium | reverse complement strand
GACTCCATTGGCTCTAAGTTCTGAATCAGCATCTTCTTTATCAATTTCAAAGTAGTAATTGGTAACATCATAGTAAACAACGCTGTTTCTTCTCTTGTACTGCTTCTTTATCTGACTATCCAAATGAGTAAGAATGTCTTCCCTCCAGGAAAGTAAGTCATCCATGCAACGGTAAACATCGTCAAGAGTGTATGATGTATCACCATAGAACATTTTCCTGTTTTCCCAGAATCCGAGTTTTGAATCCGGTTTTAAACATCTTGAGTACAAAAGATGCTGAAAGATTACATTTGTATTAAATTCTCTCTTCGTGTGCTGCCTTCTTGCATTAATTAATTCATCAAGATGCAGTTTATGGTAAAGATATGAATAGGCAGCATAACCAAGATTGATTGAACAATTATCTGATGAGACATTCTGCTTTAGGTTAAGAGGAATCTTTATGGTAGAAAAAAGCTCAGAAGCTTCACTGTGTGCTTTGTTTTTCCAATATTCAAGACGTTTTAATGCATATTCATGAGCATCTTGCTCAATTTGAGAACTGTTGAACTTTTCAACACATCTGGTATTCTGCTTTCCATTTCCATTCGGAACTCTTGAGACTTCAAAAATTGAATAAGTAATTGAACCGTCTTTTCTTTTGAGTGACTGAAGTGTGTATGCCATAAAAACCTCTTTAATTATTCTATCATAAATAATTAACAGAGGCAACACCAAAACACGCAAAAACAAAGAAATATTTTACAAAAGGTCAAAAAAAATTCAACAATTACTGTTGATGAAAGAATTTGTTCAAATCAAACGATATTTTTGGTTGCGGAAGTGTGGAGTGATCTTGATATTGAGGAAGATGTTATGGATAAAGCACTTACTGAGTCAATTAATGAGGTTCTTAGTCAGTTTTCAGAACGTGAAAGGAATGTAATTATTAAAAGATACGGTCTAAATAATCAAAAGGCCTTAAGTTTAAAAGAAGTAGGTGATATCTACGGGCTTACAAAGGAACGTATCAGACAGATTGAAAAGAAAATGTTGAATAATCTTTCTGACATTTCTGACATTAAAGATTTAAGAGAATATATAGCCTAAATTCTAAGCCCACTATTCGTTAGTGTTGACATAAGCTTTCATATTTATCATAATTACGCGCGTGTCAATTCAATTAAAAATAATATATTCGTAATTTTTGAGGAAAGAAAAACATGGAAAAGAAAAACGAAAAGTGGGTATATTTCTTCGGCAATGGTGTTGCTGAAGGATCCGCAAACATGAAAGACATCCTTGGTGGAAAGGGTGCCAACCTCGCAGAAATGACAAGCATTGGTTTGCCAGTACCTCCAGGATTTACAATTAGTACTGCTGCTTGTGATTATTTTTCAAAGACAAATGGCCAGTATCCAGATGGTATGAAGGAAGAAGTCCTTGCTAACCTTAAGCATCTTGAAGAAACAATGAATGCAAAGTTGGGTGATAATGTTAATCCTCTTCTTGTTTCAGTAAGAAGTGGTGCTGCTCAGTCAATGCCAGGTATGATGGATACAGTTCTTAACCTTGGTCTTAATCCAGATTCAGTTGCTGCAATTGCTAAAAAGACAAATAACGACAGATTTGCATGGGATAGCTACAGACGTTTTATTCAGATGTTTGGTGATGTTGTTATGGGTGTTCCGCACTCAAAGTTTGAAGAAGCAATTCAGGCAATTAAAGATGAAAACGGACTTAAGTGGGACTATGAACTTACAACAGCTCATCTTCAGGATCTTGTAGCTAGATACAAGAATATTTATAGGAGTTATACAAACGAAGACTTCCCACTTGATCCTCAGGATCAGTTGTTCAAGGCTATTAATGCTGTATTTGGTTCATGGAATAACGAAAGAGCTATCAAGTACAGACAGATGAATGATATTAAGGGTCTTCTTGGTACAGCTGTTAACGTTCAGAGTATGGTTTTTGGTAACATGGGTGAAACATCTGGTACAGGTGTTGCATTTACAAGAGACCCATCTACAGGTAAAAACGAATTCTACGGTGAATACCTTATG